>JBEBSN010000004.1:0-54526 GCA_040394295.1 Microbacterium sp. | reverse complement strand
CTAACCTTCTGATCCGTAGTCAGATGCTCTATCCATTGAGCTACGGGCGCATTTTTCTGGCCCTTTTCTCAGCGAAACGGGCCTCAGCAAGAATACATGACGAAGGGCGCCAAAGCGAAACCGAGCGTCATGCCTTCTTCGCGCGCTTGCGCCGAGCGCGCTGATCGGAGGACAGCGCCTGCAGGTCGACGAGCCGCAGGGCCTGCATTCTCGCCTCGCGCATGACCTCGTAATCGGGATCCTGATCGGGCCGCATGCCCTCGACGCGCAGCCGCCGATCGAGGTTTCCGCGCACGTCTGCCCATGCCGCTTCGCGGGCGCCCTCGACGAGCTCGCCGAGCTTCTCGGAATCTTCGGCCATCGCCTTCAGCTGCTCTGCGACGCCGGTCGACTGCTTCGCCCTGCGCCGAAGGTTGCGAACATCGCGGTCGCGGTAATCGTGCGTACCCGACGGGTCGGAATGGCGCCCTCGCGCACGCTTGCGCATGTTCGTGACCATCTCTGCGGCCTGCTCTGATTCTGCAGCCATCGCCAGCAGGGCGTCGCGGGCATGATCGAGATACTCGGAGACATCGAAGACACCACCGCGTGCGATCGTGCCGACGAGGATGTGGTTCTTCACCGTCAAGCGCGCCGCAGCCGTGGCGATGGCGACGCCTTCGGCAATGGCATCCGCATTTCGTCCCACCACAACCTCCTGTGAAAAGAGTACCGGTACCGTCTGACGCCAGTCTCGACCAGAATGGACTCAGACAGGTTCACCCCACCTGCATCGCTGCGAACGACGCGTACCCGAACGACGCGACGAGGAGGATGGATGCCACGGCTCACCCTCGCCGGAAACACCACTGTGATCACCGGCGCCGCCAGCGGCATGGGCGCTGAAGTCGCCCGCCAACTCGCCGCGGCCGGCGCGCACCTCGCACTGCTCGATCACAACGCCGAAGCTCTCGCATCCGTAGCGGCCGATCTCGCCGGCAGCACCGTCACCGTCACGACGCACGTCGTCGATCTGCGCGACGACGCCGCCGTTGAAGCCACCGCATCTGAGGTGCAGGCTGCGCATCCGCGCATCAACGCCCTGATCACCTGCGCCGGCTCCTCGATGCTCGGCTCTCTCGAGCAGCTCACCATGGAAGAGATGCGCTGGCTCATGGACGTGAACCTGTGGGGGACCGTTTCGGTCACGAAGGCTCTTCTGCCCGCGATGCGCACGATGCCCGCCGCGCACATCACCCACCTCGCCAGCGTCTATGCCCTGGCCGCTCCCGCTGGACGAATCCCGTACTCGATGAGCAAGTTCGCCGTTCGCGGGTTCTCCGAGGCGCTGCGGCATGAGCTCGAGGGCAGCTCGGTCAGCGTCGGCGCGGTGTACCCCGCGGGTGTGCGCACGGGCATCATTCTGCACGGCCGTTACGCGTCGTCCATCGAGCCCGCGGTCGCCGCACGCGCGGCATCAGCACAGGCGGCGATGTACCACACCGAACCCGACGTCGCCGCGGCGCTCATCATCCGCGCCACCGAGCGGCGAAAGGCAAGGGTGCTGGTCGGCAGAGAAGCCCGGCTGATCGACGCACTGGTCAGACTTGCGCCCGTCGGATACTGGCGGCCGATGCGCGGCCCACTGCGAGAAGCGACCGACACCGCCACCCCCACGAGGTGATCGCTCAGCTCCCGAGCTATGCAAATTCAGGGAGTGCCGAGAAATCTCGCTTCGGCGCTGGCCGTGCCCGCGGCAAGGTGTTGTGTGATGAGTTCGCTCACGCGCTCCTCGTCACGCGCGGCGATCGCCTCGTAGATCATCCGATGCTCGGCGGCCATCGCCTTCAGATCGCCGTGCAGTCCGAAGACCCACCGCAACCGGGTGGCGAACACCGACACCAGTTCGACGAACATCTCGTTGCCCGAAAGCACTGCCACGCACTCGTGGAATGCGCCCGCAGCCGCCCGCGACTCGTGGATATCACCCGCGCGCGCTGCGCGCTCTTCGCGCTCCAGCACCGCTCGCAGCTCCGCCAGCCCCCGCACATCATGACGTTTCGCCGCGACGACGAACAGATGCAGCTCGATCGCCGCTCGAGCCTCGGCATAGTCGCGAACATCTTGCAGGGTGAACTCACGCACGATCGCCCACGATCGCGGCCGCGCCACGACGATTCCCTCGGCGACGAGGGCGCGAATCGCCTCTCGTACCGGAAGACGAGAGACATTCAGCTCGGCAGCGATATCTCGTTCGACCAGGCGCGAACCGGGCATCCGTCTGCCGAGCACGATATCGTCGCGCAGCACGCGCGTCACCCGAGCCGATTCGAGTTCGTTGGCCCCCAAAGCCGTCATACCGGCATTCTCCCATTCCTCAGCGAGCGATGCCACGTGATGACATCAGCACGCTGAGGAATCACACGGTCGTCACGTGCCCGGCGGGAAGGATCCCGACGGCGATGGGCTGACCCCTCGTGTTCGCCCACTGACTCCACGAGCCAGGATAGACCCTCGCACGAATGCCCACATGCGCGAGTGCGAGCACGGAATGCATGGCCGCCACCCCCGAGCTGCAGTACACGGCGACCTCGCTGTCGCCTGCGATGCCGGCAGAGGCGAAGATCCGGCGCAGCGCGTCACGTGGCAGAAGGCGGCCATCGCTTGCGACCGCGGCCATCGCCGGAAGATTCACCGCCCCGGGGATGTGGCCTCCGACGGGGTCAGAGCCGACGTGGGCACCGCTGTACTGCTCGGGGGTGCGTACGTCCAGCAGAACGCCTCGAGCGATGAACTCGCCCACCTGCTCGATCGTGAGCGCGCCGAAGTCGCTGTGCTCGGCGAGCACGATCGACCCCGGCGCCGGTCGAACATCGCCCTGTTCGACCGGAAGCCCCTCCGCGGCCCAGGCCCGCACGCCACCGTCGAGAACACGCACTGCGACACCGCAGCGCTGCAGCAGCCACCACAACCGCGCCGCGGGCACACTGCGGTTGTCGTCATAGGCGACGACAAGGTCGCCGTCGTTGAGACCCCAGCCGCGCGCAGCGCGCTGCAGATCGTCGTGCGGCGGCAGCGGGTGCCGCCCGTCCTCGGGCTCACCGCGCCGGGCGAGATCCTGCTCCAGGTCGACGTACACCGCGCCGGGCAGATGCGCCCTGACATACTCCGGCCGACCCTCCGGACGATCGAGCCGCCACCGCACGTCAAGCAGCCGCACCGCGGGGCCGGTGCCCTGCTCTGCGGCGCGCTGCAGATGGAGCAGTTGCGCCACGCTGACGAGATGGCTCATATCTCCAGCATCCGCAGTCGACGCTGAACGGCCGAGCATCCGCGACATGCTCGTTCACGAAACGACACACGGCGTCACACGCGAACGGCCGCCTCCGGCAGAAGTCGGCGGCTCAGTCGAGCTTGCGAACCGCGTCTTCGGCAGCGACCCAGGCGAGCATCGCGCACTTGACCCGAGCGACATAACGCGAGACTCCACCGAGAGCCGCCGCGTCGCCGAGAAGCTCCTCGTCCGGAGCGATCTTGCCGCGTGAGCGCATAGCCTCACGGAACACCGCGATGCGCTGTTCGAGTTCGGCCACGGTGAGCCCTTCGGCGAGCACCGCCAGCATAGATGCGGATGCCTGCGAAATGGCGCAACCGTGCCCCTCCCACGCGATCGCCTCGACAGCGCCGTCGGCGCCGCGGTGCACCTGCAGGGTCACCTCATCACCACAGGTGGGATTGAGCTGGTGCGACTGCGCGGCCACCTCATCGCGCAACCCGAACCCATAGGGAGTGCGTGAGTGGTCAAGGACCAGCTCCTGGTACAGATTCTGCATGTCGCCGGATGTCATGAGCGCGCTCCGAAGAATTCGATGGTCGCGGTGACGCCTTCGAGGAAGGCATCGACCTCGGCCTCGGTCGAATAGAGGTAGGTGCTGGCACGCGTCGACGAGGTCACCCCGAGTCGGCGGTGCAGCGGCTGGGCGCAGTGATGACCGACCCGCACGGCGATGCCGCGGTCATCGAGGAACTGACCCGCATCGTGCGAGTGGATGCCGGGGATGTCGAAGCTCGCCAACCCCACACGGGGAAGCGCGATCTCAGCGCCGAGCACCCGCACGCCGTCGATCGACAGGAGCCCGTCGAGAAGCCGTCGCCCCAGCAGCGCCTCATGGGCTGCGATCCGCGGCATCCCCACTGCGGTGAGATAGTCGATCGCCGCCGCGAGCGCGATCGCCTGCGAGACCTTCTGGGTGCCGGCTTCGAACCGCTGCGGTGGCGGCAAATACTCTGCGGCGGTCGTGGTGACGGTCGTGATCATCGAGCCACCGGTGAGGAACGGCGGCATCGCCTCAAGAAGCTCGCGCCGGCCGTACAGGGCGCCGATACCGGTGGGTCCGAGCATCTTGTGACCCGAAAGGACGGCGAAATCGACATCGAGAGCGTGCACGTCAATCGGCATGTGCGGCGCCGACTGGCATGCATCGAGCAGTACGAGCGCGCCGACCTCACGCGCTTCGGCGATGAGCTGAGCGATCGGGTTGACGACGCCGAGCACGTTGGAGACGTGGGTGACGGCGACGAGTTTCGTGCGCGGGCCGATCACCGACTCGTCGAGGCGGAGGGCCCCGCTGTCGTCGAGTGGAACGATGCGCAAGGTCGCGCCGATGCGCGCGGCCAGCTCTTGCCACGGGATCAGATTCGCGTGGTGCTCCATCTCGGTGGTGACGATCTCGTCTCCCTCTCCGAGACGGAACCGGGCCGACTCCGCTCCCCCGCGCCCGATCGAGGCGTTCGAGAGCGCGTACGCGACGAGGTTGATCGCCTCGGTCGCGTTCGACGTCCAGACGATCTCGTCGTCGTCGGCTCCGATGAAGCGGGCGAGGGTGCTGCGGGCATCTTCGAATGCCTCAGTGGCCTCGGCAGCGAGAGTATGCGCTCCGCGGTGCACGGCAGAGTTCAACGTCGTGGCGAACTCTCGCTCGGCGTCGAGCACCGCGACCGGGCGCTGCGACGTGGCTCCCGAATCGAGATAGACGAGCGGATGCCCGTTCACCTCAGTATGCAGAATCGGGAAATCCTCGCGGATGCGGCGGATCTCAGCATCCGTCAGCGGGGAACCAGTGGAGGTCAGCGTGCTCATACTTCAAGCTTCTCATCTGGCCGGTGCCCACCGGGCGGCGCTGCGCTCGCTCCCCCATTCGCTCCCCCCTCGCTACCCCACGTATGCGAGATGCTTTTGGTCGGTTTTGCGCGCTCAGAACCGACCAAAGTCATCTCGTATCGTCACGCCGCCAGACCGCGCAGACGGCGCGGCATCCGCTCACGCCGGAGGAGCGTCAGGGTCGAGCGTCTTCAGCATGTCCTCCTCGATCTTGTTGTCAGCATCGAGCTGTTCCTCGGTCGTGTCGTCACCGCCCAAGGGTGCATCGTCGGCGCCTGAGCGGGCGTCGGCCATCGTCTCTGGGCGGCTCTCTTCAGCGTGGTCGGGTCGGCGATCTTCCATACCCGCACGCTACGCCGGAACCGTGCGGCGGACAATCCCCTGCCGGATAGGTTCGCTCGGTTTCCGCCGCTCATTACCGGCGAAAAGCATCCGGCCCGGCAAAGGCGAGCGCGCGCGAGCGCCGGCGCGCGCGCGGGAGGGAGTCAGCGGGAGCGGCGGGCGATCGCACTGCGCAGGTGCGTGAAGAGCACGGCACCGCCGTCGTCCAGGTCGGCCTGGGTCAGCCGTATCACGATCCAGTCGAGATTCTCCAACTCGCGCTGACGGCGGATGTCGGTGCGCCACTGCGCCTTGTCGGTTCGGTGACCGTCGCCCTCGTATTCGATGGCGATCCTGAGCTCGGGGTACGCGAGATCGACGCGCGCCACGAACCGCCCGCGGTCGTAGACCACGTGTTGTACGACCGGCTCGGCGAAACGAGCAGCCCTGATCATCAGCCGGGTTTCAGTCTCCTTGGGAGATTCCACCCCATTGCGCGCGAGTCGGATCGCCTTGCGCACCGTGCCGCTGCCGGGGAACCTCCCCCAATCCTCGAGTCTTTGCTCGAGCTCATCCATGGTCGCCAGCGGCCTGCCTCCGATCAGCCTCGGGTAGTTGCGTGCATCGGTGAGGAGCGCGTCGATGAGCACGACGGCCTCGTCGACGGTGATCTCCGACGCACACGTGAACACTGCCGCGACAGCATCCACCACCGCGACGCCCGCCACCGTCCAATGGCGCACCCGATGCGCGGCGAGACGTCGCCCGAGGACACCCGACACCTTCGGAGGGTTGAGATGGAGTGGGACAGCGATGTCGAGCGGTTCGTGCCGCTGCCAGCGCCACGGCACCGGCAGCCCCCACAGCCGCGAGGCTGTTCGACCGGCGAACGCCTGCCCCGCGCGCAGACGCGGTCGATAGCACTCGACAGTTGCGAGGAACGTCTCCGGCGCCGCCTTTGACCGCGTCCCAGGGTAGGGCCGATGCAGATCGTCGGCGTCGCGGCGGGTGCGCCCGACTCCGGCTGCGCGCGCCGCGCTGACGCTGAAGTTCGCGCCCAGCCGGGCCGGAAGCTTCTCGCGCGTTCGCATACTCCCAGGCTGGACGACGACTGACGATCCCGACCTCTATCCACAGGCCGGGGCGCATGCTGACGGCATCCGCCCGATGTGCAGAGCGCTCGATCTCCGGCTCAGGCGAGATGGTTTGCGTCGGTTATGGATGCCGAGAACCGACCAAAGCCATCACGCATCGACCAGGCGCGACCACGCGCGCACGCGCGCGCGCAGGCGGCACGAGCCCGCACGGGCGGCGGCGCGAGGTCAGGCCTGTTGGCGCTCGTTCTTGACGAGAGCGCCAGCCGTGATGAAGGCCAGAGCGGCGACGAACTGCGCCATCGTCCAGACCCAGCCGCTGAATGCGAACGGGAAGATCGGGTTCCACAACACAGCGATCGCGACGAAGACGATGGACCACCACCACTGCCCCGCCTGCCAAGCGAACCAGGCGACGATAACGGCGAGGATCGCGACGACGAAGAGAATGATCGTGGCGACGATTCCCTCGGTGAAAAGCGGCGAGAGAAAAAGCGCGATCGCCGCGAGCAAGCCGGGTGCGAGAGCGTTGCGCTGCATCTCAGGGTCGGATGAAGTCATGCTTCCATCTTCGCGCACTTCCAGATTACCCGCGGGGTGGGGGCTTGCGGCAAGGCCCCACCCCTGGCGCATACTGGTGCGTCGTGTGCGCCGCACCCTGGCCTCACGAACGGATCGGAGCCACCGTGAACCCGTCTGCCCACTTCTCGACGCCGCGCGGCTCCGCGTCGGCGACCCGAACGCCGAGCGGATCCGTCGCGAACGCGAAAGCGCGAAGGCCGCCGAAAGGGAGTACCGCTCACATGTCGCCGAGTCGCTTGCCGATGCCTCCGGCGACGATCTCGGGTTGATGTCGATGCTGAGCGGGGACGATGTGCAGAACAGCCTCGACGACCACGTCGCGCTGCCCGGCCTGCAACGCGACGCTCTCGCGGGGCCGTTCGCGCACATCATCGTCGACGAGGCGCAGGAGCTCAGCGACGAGCAATGGCGGATGCTGCTCAATCACTGCCCCTCGCGCAGCTTCACCGTCGTCGGCGATAGGGCAGGATCGCTACGTCGCGATGACCCGATCTACGCGCGAGCTCGTGGTGCTGACGGCCTGAGTCAATCGATCGGAGGGAAATGCGGGATCTCTTTCGGCCGAGCGAAACGAGGCGGCTCCGCGCTGACGATAGCGGCATCCAGGTCGGACAACAGCTCGTTGAGGTCGCGATATCTCGACCGGTTCGGGCAGGGACTGCGCAGCCAGAGCACCTCAAGCGTGCCGGTCTCGTTCCTGTCGACGTATGCCACCAGGCGCGAGCCATCGGAGTGCGCTCGCGAGCGGTCGCAAATGCGCCAGGCGCTGCTTCCGAGGGGCAGCACCTCCCACGCGGATGCCGGTTTCGGGGGTTCGGGGGCAGTCATGGTCATAGTGCTTTTCCTCCAGTGACCGGCAGGATGGCGCCGGATACGTACGATGACTCGGCGGATGCGAGATAGACGTACGCACCCGCCAGTTCGGCGGGCTGGCCCGCGCGACCGAGAGGAGTGTCAGTGCCGAACTTGCGCACCTTCTCCTCATCCCAACCGGTTCCTGGAATGAGAGGAGTCCAGATCGGGCCGGGGGCGACAGCGTTGACCCGGATTCCGAGCGGCCCGCCTTCTTCGGCGAGCGCTTTGACGAACGCGACCTGCGCCGCTTTCGTCATCGCGTAATCGATGAGGCCAGGGGATGGATTGAACGATTGGATGGACGCCGTGACGATGATGCTGGCACCCGGTTCGAGGTCGCCGAATGCCGCACGCGCCGAGAACAGGAGACCTTCCAGGTTGGTCTGGAAGACGCGTCGCATCTCGTCGGTCTGCAGATTGGCGAACCCGTCGATGTCGTGCTGGTAGCCGGCGTTGAGCACAAGAGTGTCGAGTCCGCCGAGCGCTGCCCTCGCTTCCGTGACGGTCTTGATCGCGAAGTCCTCATCTCGCAGGTCACCGGCAAGGCTCACTCCGGTTCGCCCTGCATCTCGCACGAAGCCGAGCGTGTCGTCGGCGTCTTTCTGTTCCTCCGGCATGTGCGCAATGGCGACATCGGCGCCTTCGCGTGCGAATGCGATCGCTACCGCGCGTCCGATCCCCGAGTCACCACCGGTGATGAGAGCACGGCGTCCGGCGAGCCGGCCGTGGCCTTCGTAGCTGGATTCGCCGTGGTCGGGCTCGGGTCGCATCTGCTCGGTCTGGCCCGGCTGGCTCTGGGTCTGCCCGGGGAACTCGCCATCGTGATGTACGTGTCGCGGGTCTGTCGTGTTACCTGTCATGCGGTAGCCCCTCTCGAGTTCGATGGTGTGAGATGACTTTCTTTCAATGAATCGCTCATGCCAAGGGGGTTGACACTTTCGGCCGTGGCACAGACACTCTTGAGCCAGCCCGACGAAGGGACGTGAAATGAGTGATGTGACGATCCTGGCGCCGTCGCCGACGCTGACCGTGACCGTGGAGGATCATCCGCAGGGGTCCGAGATCCACGTTCATGCGGGCGGGCAAGGCGTGTGGCAGGCGCGGATGCTCAAGCGGCTCGGAGTATCGGTGACGATGTGTTGCGTGCTGACCGGGGAGGTGGGGCGGACATTGCGCCACCTTCTGGAGGACGAGGGGGTCACCGTGGCCGCGTTGGAGCGCGAAGGTCGAGGCTCCGCGTACCTGCACGACCGACGAGAGGGTAAGCGGGTCGTGATCGCCGAAGAAGAGGGCGATCCGATCGGGCGTCACGACCTCGATGACCTCTATGGGTCGGTGCTGCACAGCAGCTCCGTATCGCAGGTCGTCCTGCTCAGTGGCCCAGCCGGGGAGAACACGGTGCCGTCCGATGTTTATCGGCGATTGGCGATCGACCTGCAAGGGTCGGGCCCGAAGGTGGTCGCAGATCTCGCCGGCGATCGGCTGCGGGCGGTCGTCGAGGGCGGGATCGACGTTCTGAAGGTGAGTCATGAAGAGCTCCAAGCCGACGGTCTCGTGGACGAGACGTCGACGCAGGCGCTCGTTCGAGCGATGCATCAGCTTCGTGAGGACGGCGCACGCGCAGTGATCGTGACGCGCTCTTCAGAACCGTCGCTGCTCGCTGACGAATACGGAGTCATCGAGGTGTCGCTCCCTCGGTTCGAAGAGACCGAGACGCGCGGCGCCGGCGACTCTCTCACGGCGGGGGTCGCCGCGGCGCTGACTCAAGGAGAGAACCTGCGAGACGCGATCAGTATGGGCGCCGCAGCCGGTGCCCTCAACGTCACCAGACACGGTCTTGGCACCGGAGATGCGCAATCGATCGCACGGCTGCGAGAACGCGTGCGAATACGAGCCCTTCCTGGTGCGGAACCGCAGGGCACGCTCGACAGCGGGCGGATGAGCCCCGACGATCTGGCCGGCCTCGCCGGCATGGAGGAGCAGTCATGAGCCGGGTGCTGATCACGAACGACGACGGCATCGAGGCACCAGGGCTGTGTGCGCTGGCCGAGGCGGCGGTGGAGGCAGGGCTCGAGGTGACCATCGCGGCACCCGCGGCACAGTCCAGCGGCTCGAGTGCGTCCATCATGGCGACCGAGACCGACGGCCGGATCGAAGTCGAGCGCCGAACCCTCGCGTCATTGCCGGATGTGACTGCGTTCGCCGTCCATGGCGGCCCCGGCTTGATCGCACTTATCGCTGCACGCGGCGCGTTCGGCGACCCTGCCGATGTCGTTCTGTCGGGGGTGAACCACGGCGCGAACGTCGGGCGCGCAATCCTGCATTCCGGCACCGTCGGCGCGGCACTCACGGGGGCGCTGAACGGTGCACGCGCAATGGCGATCTCACTGGATGTAGGGATGGATCCCGACAGGTTTCAGTGGTCGGCTGCGGCAGAAGCCGCCGTCGGACTGCTGCCGGAGCTGATGGCGAGACCGGCCGGAACCACGATGAACGTCAACGTGCCCAACATCGACAAGCCCCGTGGCATCCGAGAGGCGACGCTCGCGCCCTTCGGAATCGTGCAGATGGCGCTGGCCGAGAAAGACGACCGCTACGTGCGACTTGCAGTGGAAGAGCTGCCCCACGTCGCCGCAGACGACAGCGACGCCGCCCATCTCGCCGCAGGATGGATCACGGTGACCGGTGTGGATTCGGTCACCGAACGCCGCCTCGACCTCGCGCTCAGCTGACCGGAGGCGTTGTGGCCATGTCGCCGGGCGAAGAATCGTCTCCGGTCTCTGCCGGCTCGGGGACGAGGTAGAGACCTGTCGGCGCATTCGCGGTGAAGGCGAGCGCTTCGACCCATGCCCGGTTGATGGCGGGCTGTCTGCCGCCATAGTACTTGTAGACGATCGAGCTGCCCGGGTGGATCCACACCGTCGTGCGCCCGCCGCCGACACTTGCGTCTTCACGCCAGCTGAAGGCGAAGGGCTCGCCGCGGCGAAGCTTGGCGCTCACCACGAGCTGGATGTGGGTCAGAGCGCGGTCTTCGATCTCGACTTTGACGCCGCCTTCATAAATGAACTTTCCCATTTAGCGCCCTGGCCTTTCTTGCATGGGCTCAGCCACATGCTGTTTCTTAATACGCCCCCGATGCGTAGCCTAGTCGCATGGGCATGATCTACTACGGTTCGGGGGCCACGCCGATCCATGTCGCGGATCGCGCGCTCGCGCACCTCAAGGTCGTCATCGCGACCAAGCTGCGGCGCAACGAGAGTTTTACACTCTCATGGACGCATCCTGACAGCGAATCCCCCGGGCGCTCGACGATCTGGCTGCACCCGTCCATTCCCTTGCGTTTCGTCTTCGATACTCCCGAACCGCCGGCGCTCATGGCCGAATGGATCACTGCGATGGCGAACTCCGCGAACTCCAGCGGAGGGATAACGCTCTTGGATGAGGATGTGGTCCGCAACCGGGCAAACGGGCGCTCACCGGATGCGTGACCCCTGGCCATAAGGCCACCCGTCGGGTCAACCCCCTCCAGGCGAAACGGAATGCACGCTAACCTCGGGCGCCAAGGCAAGGGAAGGACTGGCGATCATGAGCGATCAGCAGCGATACGAACCGACCACTACGCACGCAGAATGGGGTGCAGGCGACCCGCACCTGCGCGTGTCGCACAGCAACGGAGAACGTCTGGTGCATCACATCGTCACAGACGAGGTGCGCGTCGGCTCTGCCGAAGGCAATGAACTCCCCCTCGCTGGCACCAAACCCGTTCACGCGACCATCACACACGATGAACGCGACGAATACGTTCTGACATTGCACGGCGAGGGCGAGATGAACGCGAATCCGCGTACAGCCTCTGACCCCGGCGCCGGAGAACGATCAGAGGTGCTTCGCACCGGCGCCCACTTCACCGCCGGCGAGTGGACGCTCGTCTTCGGCCGGGAGGAATTCGCCGATCACGGACGCCCCTTCGGCGGTCGCGAGGGCGGCGAGTTCGACGACCAGCCGCCGCAGCCGGGACGCCCCGCCTACACGGATGCGAGTGACGAGCCGGAAGCGGAGCTCGAAGTCAAGGACGGCTGAGGTCGAACCACTTCGATCTCGTTCGTCGGTGGCATCGCTGGCTGTCCACGCTTGTCAAGCCCCTTACGAGTACGACAGCGGCGTCCATAGCGTCAAAGCCGACAACGAAACCACCAGGAGAGGAATGGAACGATGACGCTCACGCGCGACATCATGACATCTGCGCCACGATGCATCGGAGAGAACGACTCCCTCAGCATCGCGGCATCGCTCATGTCGGAATTGGACATCGGGTCGCTGCCCATCTGCGGCGAGGACAGAAAGTTGAAGGGAATGCTCACCGATCGTGACATCGTCGTGCGTGCAGTCGCCGAGGGGCTCGATCCCGAGAGCACGCCGGCACGCGCCCTGGCTGCAGGAAAACCGGTGACCGTGGAAGCCTCCGATGACGTCAACGTCGCGCTTGAGCGGATGCAGCAGCACCAGATCCGGCGGCTGCCGGTGATCGAGAACCATCTGCTGGTCGGGATCGTCAGCCAGGCGGATGTCGCTCGCGCGATGTCAGCGGAGGCGACCGGCGTCACCGTCGAGAGCATCTCGCAGTAGAGATGAGCACCGTGACGTCCGATCGGATCATTGAAGAGGTCGACCAGCTCAGCCAGGTCGCGCGCGCCAGAGACCTCCGCATCGCTGTGGTCGAATCGCTCACAGCGGGAGGTCTTGCTCACGCCGTGGGCGCTGGTGAGGCCGCAAGCGACTGGTTCGCAGGCGGCATCGTCGCCTACATGACCGATGTGAAGCAGGCTCTGCTTCATCTCGAGCCGGGTGTCGATCCCTGTTCGGCGGAGTGCGCGGAACAACTCGCAAGCGGAGGGCTCGAGCTTTTCGCCGCCGATGTCTGCATCTCGACCACCGGAGTCGGCGGCCCCACATCGGAGGGCGGGCACAGCCCGGGAACCGTATATCTGGGATGGGCTGTGGAGCATGTCCGCGGCCATCTGCACCTGCAGTTGCAGGGTGATCCGGACGAGGTGCTCGATCAGACCGTGGCTGCTGCTGTGCACCTGCTCCTCGCCCGCGCGCAGGATGTCCGGCACGACGCGGCGCAGCCAGCGAACGACAGTTGAACGACGACGAGAAAAGGAGAACACTCATGCCTCGCAACGCGAACTCGCGGCTCAAGGACCCCGAGCTGTATGAAGAGCTTCGAGATGACGGAGCGTCGAAGGAGAAGGCGGCTCGCATATCGAACGCGACCGGTGGAACCAAGAAGGGACGCTCCGAGGTCGGCCGCCGCGGCGGGAAGGCAGGCGACTATGAGGACTGGACAGTCGACGAACTGCGTGAGCGTGCGAAGGAGCTCGGCCTGACCGGCTATTCGAAGCAGCGCAAGGCCGAGCTGATCAAGTCGCTCAGAGATCACTGAGCGGCGAGGCATGACGACCATCGGGTATCACGCCTCGCATGAGCAGCTGCCGCCGCGTGATCTCCTCGCAGCCGTGAAGCTCGCAGAGTCGGTGGGGTTTGATGCGGCGATGTGTTCGGATCACCTCTCGCCGTGGACGACGGCGCAGGGACACTCTGGCTTCGCGTGGGCGTGGCTCGGCGCGGCTCTGGCGTCCACGCGCTTTCCGATCGGCGTCGTCACTGCTCCGGGACAGCGGTACCACCCGGTCATCCTCGCCCAGGCGATCGCGACACTGGAGCAGATGTTCCCCGGTCGCTTCTGGGCGGCTTTGGGAAGCGGCGAAGCGATCAACGAGCACGTCACTGGCACCGGCTGGCCCGACAAGGTCGACCGCGATCGACGGCTTCGGGAATGCGCGGATGCCATGCGCAGACTGCTCGCGGGCGAGACAGTGCAGCGCGAGGGCACGATCCTCGTCGATCAGGCTCGAGTGTGGAGCAGGCCCGACGTGCCACCGCCGTTGCTCGGCGCGGCGGTGAGCGCCCAGACAGCTGGTTGGCTCGCGGAATGGGCGGACGGCCTCATCACCGTGGGAGCAGATCCTTCCGAGACCGCCGAGGTACTGAACGCGTTCCGCAACGCCGGGGGAGCGGGCGAGGCGATACTTCAGATACACGTGAGTCTGGCCGACACCGACGACGCCGCGCTCAACATCGCCCGCGAGCAGTGGTCGCATTCGACCGCCCCTGCCGAACTCATGTGGGAGATCGCGCAGCCAGAACACTTCGAAGCTCTGGCGGACCCCAGCGAGCGTAATCTCCGCAGGACCGTGATCATCGAGGCATCCTCGGATGCCATGGCCGAGCGCATAGCGCAGGCGGCGAAGGGCTTCGATCACGTATACATCCACCACGTGGGAACCGACCAGGAAAGCTTTCTTCATAGGTGCGATGAAGAGCTTCTGCCGGCGCTTCGGAGGTTGATGTGAGGGCCGCCGACACCAGCGATCTCTGGTGGCGCACTGCCGTTTTCTACTGCCTCGACATCCAGACCTTCTTCGATTCCGACGGCGATGGGATCGGCGACATCGCCGGGCTCACCAAACGGATCGATTACCTCGCCGATATCGGAATCACCTGCATCTGGCTGATGCCCTTTCAACCCACCCGCGACGCAGACGACGGCTACGACATCACCGACTTCTACAGCATCGACCCTCGTCTGGGCGATCTGGGCGAGTTCGTGGAGTTCCTGCGCGTGGCGCATGATCGCGGCATCCGGGTCATCACAGACCTCGTGGTCAATCACACCTCTGACAAGCATCCGTGGTTCCGCTCCGCGCGGCGCTCGCGGCAGTCGCGGTATCGCGACTATTACATCTGGCGTGACACCCGGCCTCCGAACTCGCGTCACACCGTCTTCCCTGGGGATGAGGACAGCACGTGGGAGCTCGACGAGAAGACCGGCCAGTATTACCTGCACAGTTTCTATCGCCATCAACCAGACCTCAACCTCGCCAATGCTGAGGTTCGCGAGGAGATCGCCCGAATCGTCGGTTTCTGGATGGCGCTCGGGGTGGACGGTTTCCGCGTCGACGCTGTGCCCTTCCTCATCGAATCGCCCGGCGCCGCATACGAGTCCGACCCGCATGCCTTCCTCCGTGAGCTGCACCACTTCATCCTGCGCCGCCATGGGCACGCGGCGACCCTGGGCGAAGTCGCACTGTCGCATGACGCACAGATGGACTATTTCGGAGCGGAGGGGACCGAACTCGACCTGCAGTTCGACTTCACGACGACCGGCGCGACGTTTCTGTCCTTCGTCCGTCACGACGCGCGACCGCTCGCGAAAGCCCTCGATTCACGCCCTGTCGTCGACAACAGCCAGGGATGGACGATGTTCCTGCGACACCATGACGAGCTCACCCTGGAACTGCTTCAGGCAGATGAGCGCGAAGAGATCTTCGCCGAGCTCTCACCGGATGAACGCCAACGCGTCTACGACCGAGGGATCGTCAGGCGGCTCGCGCCGATGCTGCGCGGTGATCCCCGCCGCCTGCGCATGGCTTACAGCCTGCTTTTCTCGCTACCCGGCGCTCCGATGCTGTTCTACGGTGAGGAGATCGGCATGGGTGAGCTACCGGCACTCGGCGAGCGCGTCGCGGTGCGCACGCCGATGCAGTGGCAGAACACGAAGAGCGGCGGCTTCTCGACAGCGCCGGCGTCGAAGCTGCCAAGGCCGATTCCCGACGACGGCTACGGCCCGGTGCACGCCAACGTCCACGATCAACTCCGTGAGCCCGACTCGTTGCTTGCCACGATCCGGCTCCTCATCTCGAGGTACCGTGCCAATCCAGAGATCGCGTGGGGAGAGCTTACGGTCCTCGACACCGGCGATCCCCGGGTCCTCGCTCACGCCGCGTCCACCCCGGAGGCCGTCTTCGTCGCCGTGCACAACTTCGGTGAGGAAGCCTGCACGGTCCGACTATCGCTGCCGCACTTTTCGGACGACAGCGAGCTGACGGACCTGCTGTCCGACAGAGCCAGCGTCCCGACGGAGGACGGCACAGTACGACTCGAACTCGACGGATACGCCTACCGCTGGTTCCGGCTGACGACCCCCGGCACTGTGACCCTGTGACCCTGTGACGCGTGCGTCAGAGTTCGACGCGCTGGATGTCGGGTTCTGTCTCAGCCGCCTCGGGGTGTCGCGCCAGGTTCACGATCGCGGCGACAAGCCCACCCCAGACGGTGAGCATCGCGATGATCATGAAAACGATCGCTGCCACGCTCATGCGCTTGTTCCCTTCTCCTGCGAAGCAGGTACACGGATGGTCTGCGTCTCCGGTTCAGGTTCGTACTTCTCTTGAGCGAGGAAGTCGTCGTAGTCAGGATCGTCCTTGGCCTGCGACCTCGTGCCCCAGGGGAGCAGAGACAGCAGCACGGCGAGAACGACGAGCGCGACGACCATGCCCCACCCGAAGACCCCGAGGAACCACACCGGGTAGCCCTCATAGGGCGTCTGAATCTTCGTGATGAGCTCGGTGATGAACAGGTAGCCCAGCACGATCGGTGCGAGCGCCCCCACGAGCAGTTTCCAGACGATGCCGACACGGAAGCTCGAGCGACGGTTGAGGTGCTCCTGCAGCACGGGGAGCTTGTGGAAGACCCAAGCGACGATGATGACGGCGACGAGTGCGACGGCCATGATGCCGAAGGCGTTGACGAAGGCATCCGTCGTATCGAGCACCGCCAACGCAGTGGTCGTCGAGAACAGTGCCATCGAGATGATCGCGAGCGGGATCGCCACGGTGAGTGTGGTGCGCACGCGCCCCCAGCCGAGCTTGTCCTGCAGCGCCGCCACGACCACTTCGAGAATCGAGATGAGCGAGGTGATTCCAGCGAAGACCAGCGCGCCGAAGAACAGCACACCGATGATCGAGCCTCCCGTCGCCTGCGAGACGATCGTCGGGAACGCGATGAATGCCAATCCGATGCCCGAGGTCGCGACGCCGGAGACGTCTGTGGCTTGTGCCTGCGCCATGAAACCGAGAGCGGCGAACACGCCGATGCCTGCGAGGATCTCGAAGCCCGAGTTCGCGAAGGCGACGACGAGGCCCGAGCCGGTGAGGTCGGTCTTGCGCTTGAGATAGGACGAGTACGTCACCATGATTCCGAACGCGACCGACAGGGAGAAGAAGATGTGGCCATATGCCGACGCCCACACACCGGGATCGGCGAGCGCCTCCCAGTTCGGCGTGAAGAAGGCGTTGAGTCCCTCCATCGCACCGGGAAGAAACAGCGACTGCACCACGAGCACCGCGAACATGACCGTGAGCAGGGGCATGAGCACCATGTTCGCCGCGCCGATGCCTCGCTTCACTCCCAGCGCCATGATCACGATGACCACGAGCCAGACGACCACCAGCGGGATGCCGACCTGAGGGACGAACTCGGTCGAGACGCCGGTGGCACCGACGTCACCCATCTGCAGGAAGTCGGTGAAGAAGAAGTCGTTCTCGTTTCCGGGCCCCCAGGTCAACTGAGCAGAGAACCACGTGTACATCGCCGCCCAGGCGACGATCACCGCGTAGTAGACGGCGATGACCACGCAGATGAGGACCTGCCACCATCCCAGCGGTTCTGCGGCGCGGTGCATCCGGCGGAACGCGAGTGGCGCCGACCCGCGAAAGCGGTGACCGATCGCATAGTCGAAGAACAGCAGAGGGATGCCCGCGGTGAGCAGGGCGCACAGGTACGGGATCAGGAACGCTCCGCCGCCGCCCTCATAGGCGACGTACGGAAAGCGCCAGATGTTGCCGAGGCCTACGGCTGAGCCGATGGCTGAGAGGATAAACACATTCCGAGAGCCGAAGGCCTCGCGCTTGCGGGTCTGGGTCGTTGCGGTCGCCATGACCGAGACCTTACTACCCCGCAGTCAAGATGCCAGCACGGCCTGCCATGCTCGCTCCAGACGGTCGACGCCTTCGCTCAGATCGTCAGCGCGCTGTTCGGAGAACGCCAGCCGGACGAAGCCGCGGAACGATCTCGATCCTGCAGCGAACCATTCGCCGCGCTGGTATGAGACGCCGAGGTCTTGGGCCGTGTCGAACAGGCGGGCGGGGTCGAAATCGCCGAGCAGTTCGGCCCAGACGAAGAAGCCTCCCGTGGGATCGGTCACCTCGATGTGATCGCCGAAACACTCCCGCAGACGGGCGGTGAGCACCTGTGCTTTGTGCGCATACCCCTCGCCTGCCGCGGCGATGGCCGCTGGATACCGTTCGTCAGCCAGCATCCGTTCGACGGTCGCTTGCAGAACCCCGCTCGTCTGTCCATCCATCCGGTTGCGCAGCTTGGTGAAGGCGGCGCTCATCGCCTCTGGCACCGTCAGCCACCCCAACCGCAGACCAGGGCCCAGCGTCTTCGAGAAGCTGTTGACGGCGACGACGCGGTCGCTGTCGCGAAGGCGCGGCCGGTCGGGCACGGATGTCGTGGGGAAGGCGATCTCGCGGTAGGGGTCATCGGCGATGATCGTGAAGCCGTAGCGCTCGGCGAGATCGACCAGAGCGGCCGACTTCTGCGTCGAGAGCGTGACGCCAGAGGGGTTCTGGAACGTGGGCACCGTGAAGAGCGCTTTCGGACGCAGACCTTCGCGCAGCCGCGACTCGAGCACGTCGACATCAATGCCGTCGTGTGTCACCGGAATCGCGACGACGTCGACGCCGACGAGATCCAGGACGCGGAGGAAGAGAGGATAGACCGGATCATCGACCATGATCGTGTCACCGGGATCGAGCAGGCCGAGCACCGCGAGGGCGAGTCCGTGTGCACCGCCATTGGTGACGATGATCCGCTCGGCCGCCACCTGGTCGCGGGCCGCGATCGCCGCGCGGAAGCCGGGCAGGCCGGCAGATGCCGAGTATCGAAGCAGCCGGGGGAACTGCTCACTGGCCGCGACCGCACTGGCGGCGTCGCGATACAGCGCTGTGGGCAGAAGCTCGGTGTCAGGGTTGCCGCCGCCCAGATCGATCGAACCCTCGGCGAGTCGGATCAGGGTGGCATCGCCGAAGCCCTGTCGTTCCGGGAGCCCGACCAGCAGGCTGCTGAGGCCGAGCACGGGGTCAGTGCGGAGGGCTGAGTGCGCGGAGTCGGTCACAATCATCATCCAATCAGTGAACAGGCGGCGGGGCGCGGTCATCCGTCGATGAATCTGCGGGCGATCCGATTGCCGAGCAGCTGCACGAGCTGCACAAGGCCGATGAGGACGAGGATGATGAGGATCATCACGCCGTAGTCGAAGCGTTGATAACCGTAGGTCAGCGCGAGGTTTCCGAGTCCGCCGCCACCGACCGCGCCGGCGACAGCGGTGGCATCGATCAGCGCGACGAAGATGAACGTGAGCGAGAGCAGAAGCGGACCGAAAGCTTCACGTACGACGAATCCGAACAGGATGTGCAGCGGCTTGGCGCCGACTGCCTTCGCCGCCTCGACCACACCCGGATCGACAGCCACGAGATTCGACTCTGCGACGCGGGCGATGCCGACGGATGCCGCGATCGTCAGAGGCAGGATCGCTGCCGCCGGTCCGATGCTCGTGCCGATCAGCGCGCGCGTGAGCGGCGTGAGCGCGATGAGCAGGATGATGAACGGTATCGGCCGCAGGGTGTTCACGACGATGTTCAGCACGGTGTGCGCGACTTTGCTGTGCAGCAACTGCCCCGAGCGCGTCGCGAACAGGAAGATGCCGAGGATGAGGCCGATGATCGCCGCGAAGAAGAACGACACGGTGACCATGAACAGGGTCTCGCCGAGCGCTTTCGCGACCTTGGGGATGACCACATCCGTGTCGATGAACTGCGCCACGTTCACCACGAGACCACCTCCGTCTTGGCTGATAGCTCGAAGACGAATGTGTCGATCGCCGGCTCATCGCCGTAGAGAGCGAGACTGAGCTGGCCGTACGGCTGGTCCTTCACCCTGGCCACCCCGCCCTGGATGATCGAGAAGTCGACGCCGTGCTGCCGCGCAAGGCGAGACAGCACCGGACCGTCCACGAGTGCATCGTCGACGACGACCGAGATACGGCGGCCCTCGAAGCGCTCGCGCAGGACTGCTCGTTCGCCCTCGGTGAGCGAGGTGCGGGTGTACGAGCCGACCAGACCGGCCGTGACAGCGTGTGTCGGCCGAGCGAGGATCTGGTGGATCTCACCGGACTCGACGATGCGACCGTCGCTGAGGATCGACACCCGATCTGCCAACTGGCTGATGACGTCCATCTCGTGCGTGACGACGACGATGGTGATCCCGAATTCTCGGTTCACAGATCGCAGCAGGTCGACGATCTCGGTCGTCGTCTGCGGGTCCAGCGCGCTCGTCGCCTCATCGGAGAGAAGAATTGACGGACGGCTTGCGATCGCGCGAGCGATGCCGACACGTTGCTTCTGGCCGCCGGAGAGCTGCCGCGGACGAGCGAACGCCTTGCCCCCGAGCCCGACGAAATCGAGGAGTTCGCCCACGCGCTGAGCAATGTCTGCCTCTTTCCAACCGGCGATCTTCAGCGGGGTGGCGATATTGCCGAAGACAGTGCGCGAATTCCAGAGGTTGAACTGCTGGAACACCATCCCGATGCTGTGGCGCAGGGTGCGAAGCTCGGCCTGCGAGAGTTTCTGCACATCGACGCCATCGACGTGCACCTCCCCATCGGTGGGTGCCTCGAGCCCGTTGATCATTCGCAGCAGCGTCGATTTCCCGGCCCCTGAGCGCCCGATGAGGCCATAGATCTCCCCCGCCTCGATCGACAGGTCGATGCCATCGAGAGCGGGCGCTGGTGCCTTGCCCTTCTTACCCGGGTATTGCTTCGATACTCCGGAGAGGCGGATGCGCTCTGTCATGCGTGACTTTCGGATGCCGTGGGGCCGGATGCAGTCGGCATCCGGCGATCTGTCTACTGGGCCGTGAGCTCTGCAAGAGCTGCGCGGAGGTCTTCGACGGGCAGCTCGACGATGGTCGACTCGCCGCGCTTCTCCTCCTCCAGCGCCGTGATGACGCGATCGTCGCGGTAGGTCTTCTCCAACAGCGCCCAGGCGGGGTCGTCGGCGTTCGCAGCCGTCGTGGCGACGACGATGACGTACGGGCTCGACGTGGAGGCTTCGGAATCCTCGAGGGTGAGCGCGTCGTCACTGGTGATCTCGAGGGCCGGGTCGAAGTCGTCCGTGGCGACGACCACAGCATCTATTGTCGGGTCGGAGTATGCGGTCTGCACCGACTCATGTGCGATGCGCACCAGCTGGAGGCCTTTGTCGTTCGTGGTGATGTCTTCTTCGACGGGGAAGACACCGGCTCCGGGATCGACGTCGATGAGGCCTGCGGTCTGCAGGATGAAGAGCGAGCGGGAGAAGTTCGCAGGGTCATCGGGCACCGCGATCTTCGCTCCCGTCGGGATGTCGGCGACGTCGGTGTGGATGCTGGAGAAGAGCCCCCATGCGGAGATGACAGTCGAGAACACCGGCGTGATGTCGGAGCCGTTCTCCTTGTTGAACTGGCTGAGCCAGGCGACGTGCTGGAACGAGTTCGCGTCGACTTCGCCTTCGACGAGCGCAGTGTTGGGCAGATACGGGTCATCGAAGTTGATGAACTCGATGTCCAGCCCGTTCTCGAGCCCGACCTCGACGATGGCATCTTGAAAGTCGCTCTGCGCTGTGTCTGCGATGGTCAGAGGGATGAGTTCCCCCTCCGCCGCCGTCGATGCGTTGTTCTGCGCAAGGAGCGGAATCGTGATCGCCGCTGCGACAGCGACGACCACGACGGCACCGATGATGATTCCGATACGCCGACGCGACTTGTTCTTGGCGAGGTGCGCCTTGATCTCGGACTGGGTCGAGTTGTCGTTCGTCACGGGCTTCTCCGAAGGGTATGGGACGCGGGCAGGACCGTCCGGTTACAGACTGGCCCGCCGTCACCGTGCCCCTCAAGTCACGCGACCCATGGCGTAACATCGGCCTGTTCCGCGGGCACGAGAAGCCCGCTCAGCGGGCCACCGCCCCGCGTCGGATCGCCGGACTAGCTCGATGCGTCGGTGGTCGCCGCCGGCGATGCGGTGTCTGAGACGGGTTCACGATCGATCGTCGTCTTCAGCGGCACTTCTTTGATGAAGCACAACAGCACGACGGCGATGACCGCCAGCGGAGCCATTCCGAGCAGGAGCGGAGTGAGCGCGTCGTTGTAGCCGTGCACCACGACGTCACGGACGGAGTCGGGAAGATCCAGCACGCCGTTCGGAGTGAGCGATGCGACGTCCCCCACCTGGCCTGTCGCGCCATCGGAGGGAAGGCGCTCACCGATGATGTTCACCAGCCGCAGCGCGAACAGGCTTCCGATCACGGCGCTGCCGAGGGAGGCGCCGATCTGGCGGAAGAAGTTGTTCGCCGCGGTAGCGGTGCCCACCACCCTGTTGGGGAAGGTGTTCTGCACGATCAGCACCAAGATCTGCATGTTGACGCCGAGACCCATGCCCAGAAGGCCCACGTCGATGCAGAAGCGCCACAGTGGAGTCTCCGGAGTCATCGTGCCCAGCAGCACGAGCCCGATCGCGACCAGAACTGCGCCGGCGATGGGCATCCACTTGTAGCGGCCGTACTTGCTCACCAGCCAACCGCTCAGCAGCGAGCTCACGAGCATCATGCCCATCATCGGCACCATGAGCATGCCGGCAGTCGCGGCATCCGCCCCGAAGGTCATCTGCAGATACGTCGGGAGGTATCCGATCGCACCGAACATCGCGACGCCGATGAGCAGACCGGCTGCAGTGGCGAGGTTGAAGTTGCGGTGCCGGAACAGCGAGAGCGGAATGATCGGCTCCGCTGCACGGCGCTCCGCGACGACGAACAGCACCGAGAAGACGACGGTCGCGGCGATGAGCACCAGGATGACCGGTGACGTCCATTCGTAGTCGTTGCCCGCCCAGGATGCGACCAGAATGAGGCTGGCAGTCGCCGCCGCCAGCGTCATCATGCCCAGCACGTCGATCTTCGGCTTCGAGGTCGTGCCCTTGGGCAGGTGCAGCAGAGTGATCGCGGCCACGAGCGCGAGCATTCCGAGTGGAACGTTGAGCCAGAAGGTCCAGCGCCAGTCGACCTGTTCAGTCAACCAGCCGCCGAGAAGCGGACCGGCCACCGATGAGACCGCGAAGACCGCGCCGATGATGCCCATGTACTTGCCGCGCTCACGGGCCGGAACAACATCGGCGATGATCGCCTGCGACAGGATGATGAGCCCACCGCCGCCGATGCCCTGCACGATCCGACCGATGATCAGCAGGGTCATGTCGGGAGCCAGCGCGCCGACGACAGAGCCTGCCATGAAAGTCACGATCGCGAAGATCATCGGCCCCTTGCGACCGATCAGATCGCTCATCTTGCCGTAGATCGGCATCATGACCGTTGACGCGAGGATGTATGCAGTCATCACCCACAGCATCTGGTCGACCCCGCCGAGCTCACCCACCATCGTGGGCATCGCTGCGCTGAGTACTGTCTGGCTGAGCGAGGCGAGCAGCATCGCCAGCACCAGCCCGATGAAGAGCAGGATGATGCCGCGGCGCGACTCGTGTGAGCGGGGTCGTGGGGCGGTCGAAGAAGCGGTCATGGCAGTTTTCGGAGTACCTCTCGAAGAACGGACAGACTCTCATCCACCTGCGGCCGGATGCTCGCGGTCGAGGTGTGGTCCATGGTGGTCTTGCGGATGCTGAGACGAAGCACGGCGTTGCAGGTGACGACCAGTGCGCGTGCGGCGTCGTCGATATCGGACAACGCCTCGAACGTGCCGGCCGAGCGCATGCGCTCGGCGACGACGCCGGCGATGCGCTGCTCGACGCCGATCATCCGCGCCCATTGGCGTTGGATGAGTTGCGGGTGCTTCGCGATGAGCTCCTTGCGCTGGCTCAGCAGTGCCTCGTCGCTGGGAGTGAACACACCCAGCATGAGTGTGAGGATGTCGCCGATGAGATCTTCAGACGTCCCAGAGCGCAACTCGTCGAGTTCATCGTCGCTGGGCAGGCCCTCGTGCAGGCCGACGATCGCGTCTTCTTTGGTCGGGTAATAGTTGAAGAACGTGCGCGGCGAGATGTCGACTCGATCGCTGATCGCGGCGACGGTGGCGCCGTCCGGTCCGCGCTCCAGCGCGAGCTCGACGGCAGCGCGGTGGATCGCGTCGCGAGTCTGCCGCTGTTTGCGAGCTCTCAGTCCTTCAGGTTGTTGCACCTGGTAATTTTTGCTGGGTCTTATTTTTGGGGGTTTTTGCTGTTGTTGGGGGGGGTCGCCACCACGGCGACCACCCCGATACTCAGTCCTGCACCTCGTCCGTTCTGCGACGCCGCATGACCCACAGCACCGCTCCGCCGATCAACAGGGCTGCCGCGCTGATCAGCAGAACCGAAGAGACGGCACCGCCCGTGGCAGGCAGATCACCATCCCCTGCCCCCGGCTGATCGGACCCTTCACCTGAGCCCTGGGCTGCGCCGTTGCCGGCATCTCCGCCGGCGCCGCTGCCCGCGTCTCCGCCTGCTCCGTTACCCGCGTCTCCGCTCGCATCGCCACCGTCGCCTGGGCCGTCAGCGCCGACGTCGCCACCGCCGGGAGCCTGCGTGACGGTGACCTCGAGCGACTGCGTGGGCTCGGAGTTGCCCGCGACATCGATCGAGAAGAACTCGATCAGATAATCACCTGCGCGATCGAGGACGATCTCTTCGACGCCTACCCACTCTCCACCGTCGACCCGAACCTGGGTCTCGGCGATTCCCGAGACCTCATCGACAGCGTCGAAAGTCACCGTCACCGGACCCACCGCACTCATCCTTGCGTGTGGTTCCGCGACCGTGGCTTCGGTCACCGGCGCCGACGCGTCGATTCGCACCGTCGCCGACTTGGCAGTCTCATTGCCCGCCTCGTCGCTCGCACGGTAGTCGAGCACGTGCTCTCCCTCGCTGTCCAAGGACAGCGGGTCTTCGAAGGCCGCGAACTCTTCGTCACCGAGGCGATACTCGATGCTCGCGTCGCCTCTGTCATCTCTGGCCTCGAAGTCGACACCCACCGGCAGCTGCCGGTACCAGCCTGTGAGCAGGTCGGGTGTAGCCGGATCGAAGCTCGCCCGCAGCTGAGGAGCATTGACATCGTCAGGAACCGGCAGGGTCCAGACATCCGCGATCGAGGGATCGTAGAACGAGGCATCGTCCTGGTTCTCGAACCTGACGCGCACCGTGTCCGAGGTCGCATGCTCCGCATCCACGACAAACTCGAACGTCTCGGTCCCCGCGCCTCCCGTGTGATCGGACGTACGCACGAATACCTCTTCGCCGTCGACGTAGACTTTGTACCGCTTCTGCTGCGCCCTGTCATAGGTCTCGATCGCGCGCACCACGAAGGGCTCGCCCTCGTCGACCGCCATATCGAACTCGAAGTACGAGAACGGCGTCAAATGGCCCGCGTAACGACGAGTCAGCCCCGCTTCAGTGTTGCTCCCCGAGCTCGCGCTCGCCGTGAGCCCGTGCTCCTCCTCGTCAGCCGGATCACCGAGATCAGCGTGTCGCGCATCGTCAACAGAGGGAAGGGCATCGAGCGCGACCACCAGCTCGGCCTCACCGCGGGCGAGCGTGACGCCGTCGCGAGTGAAGTCGGCCCCGATCGTGACCGTGCGACTGGCGGCCGCAGCATCGCGCGACACATACGCCGTGACAGTGACCGTCACACTCTCTCCGGCGGGGACCACCAGGTCTTCACTCGGCAGCGACGGCTGCCAGCCATCCGGAAGCTGCAGCTCGACACGACCGCTGACCGGAGTCGTCCCGTCGTTGCGGAGTGTCGCTGCGACCTCGACGACGCTACCGGTTCGCGCTTCGGTCGGCGTGAGGGTCACAGAATCCATGACCACTGGAGAATCGACCACCAGCGAGGTCTGCGTGTCGAGCGAGATGACCGCCCCTCCGAACTCATACGTGAAGCTCGCCGTCGCCTCTGGAGTCGATGGCAGGGCGTCCTGTGCAATCGCGATTGTCGCCGTTCCTTCTGCCGCATCACCGGCAGCCAGGGACGCCGCGATCTCAACCGGTCCGCCCGGGTCGACGACCCACTCGACATCCTGCAGAGACAGGGCGGAAGTGACATTCGTCAGATCGGCAGATCCGCCGTTGACGAGCTCGAGCGTCGCCTGCGCGGTCTCGCCCGGGCGATATCCGGCTTCGTCGAATGCCACACCGGCTGACACCTCCAGCAGGGCGTTGATGGCATCCTCGATCGCGGCGCGGAGGCTCGCACCGCTGCGCCGGAGCGTGTCGATAGTGGTGGCGTCGGTGTCCAACGCCTCGACCTGCGCGCCGAAGTCGTCCACCTCGGCGATCGCATCCGCCAGGAACTCGGCGGCCTCGACAGTGTCGCCGGCGCGCAGCGCCTCGAGCGCACGGAGCGCGTCCGCGCGACCGCCATCGAGCGGCGCCTTCACGCGCTGAGCCTGCACGGCGTTGATGGCGTCAGCGTCCTTCAGGTCCGTCACCGTGTCGATGCTGGCATCGAACTGCTCGATGACTGTGCCGATCGCGGCCAGCTGAGGATCGACCTCGAAAGCATACTGACCGGAGCCGACAGTGACGATGACCGAGCCGTCCACTGCGGCGATCGTGCGAATCCCCTCCACGTCCTCGAGCGGTGAGCCGCTCTCCGAAACCGCCCAGGCGTTCTCCGCCGGGATGTGCACTGTCGCTTCCGTGCCGACGGGCGCCGTGACGTCCATGGTCAGGGCGCCGCCCTTGCTGCTCGCCCAGTTGTTCGTGACCTTGCCGAACGGCGTGATCAGGCTGGTGTTCGCCCAGTCCATCTGGGCGGTGATCGCGGGCTTGATCTCGATGTCGCGGTAACCGGTGACTTCCGAGGCTTCGATTCCACCCACGTCGTGGAAGTACCAGTCTTCGACAGTTCCGAGGAAATAGTGCCCGAGCGAGCGCGCTTCAAGTGCCCAGTGCTCCCACATCGAGGTTCCGCCGTTCTCGACGATGTATCCCCAGCTGGGATACGCCGTCTGAACTGCCAGCGTGTAGGCGAGATCTGCGTAACCGTTGTCGGTGAGGACGGGCAACAGGTACTTCGTGCCCAGAACGCCCGTGTTCAGCGTGTTTCCTCGCTCGACCACATTCGCGGCGATGCTGTCAGCGACCCGCTGTTGCATCTCTGTGTCCGGCGCCAGACCGAAGGCGAGCGCCAGGACGTTGTGCGTCTGACGGTAGCCGCGGTCACCATTGCCACGGTAGTGACCGGCATCGGCGTCGAGGAACGTCGCGTTGAACGCATCCTTCACGACCACCGCGTTCGCGGCGAACTGCGCCGCGTCCGCGTCGTGCCCCAGGTAGGTCGCGGTCTTCTCCATCGATTGCAGCATGTTGTAGAGGTATGCCGTGCCGGAGACGCGGGAGTCCTCAGGGGCGTTGCCGCCGGCCGGACTCGCTTCCGGAGCGACCCAGTCCGCGAGGCGCGTGTTGGCGATTCCGCCGGGTGAACGCGAGAACTCGAGGTCGACGTACTTCTTGAGGTTGTCGTAGAGCTCGGTCATCACCCGGTCGTCTCCGCCGTACTGGTTCAGCCACCGCGGAATGTTCACGTATGCGGAGTGCCAGGTGGGCGCCACGCCCCACTGACCCCACTGGCCCGAACTCGGCGCGATCACCAGCGGAGCTCCTGCCGCATCGCGGGTCTCGTCGATATCCCGCATCCACTTCGCGAAGAGTTCGTGAGTGTCGAGGTTCATCAGGAACATCTCAGCGCCGACCGCGGCGTCACCCGTCCAGCCGTTCTTCTCGAACATCGGGGTATCGGTGACGATGCCATGAATATTGTTGAGCAGGGTGTCGACGGTGGCCCGGTGAACCCTGTTCATGATGTCGTTCGAGGTCTCGAAGGTACCGGTCTCAGCCGCGTCGGTGTGCACTGCCAGGGCGGTGAAGTTGTCGACAGTGGGCTCGGATCCCTCGGGCCAACCCGTCACCTGAATGTATTGGAAGCCCTTGTAGGAGAAGCGCGCCTCCCAGCTCTCGGACTCACCTGTGCCGGCGAGGATGAAGCGATCGGTCTGGAAACCGGAGCCGAATCCGCCGTTGTTGTCGAAGTTCACCAACCCGCTCGCGCGGAGTTTCTCTCCGTACTGGAATCGGATGGTGCTGCCGCTCGGGCCTTCCGCGTTGATACGCACGTTTCCGGCGAGCACCCGTGGGAACTTGACCACGTAGGTGCCAGGTTCGACGGCCGCGATACTGCTGGCGGGAAGCGACTCGCGCACGCGGATCGGCTGCTGGCGCTGGTTGACGAGTTCACCCTTCGGCCCGCGCACTTCTGCGGCATTGGCCCAACGAGAGTCATCGAATCCCGCGGTGTCGTACCCGGGAAGCTCGCGGTTGGCGTCGTATGTCTCACCCGCGTAGAGGTCGTCGAAGACCGTGGGGCCGTCGTGGATGGTCCAGCTGTCGTCGGTGATGACGTTCTGCACCGTACCGTCGGTGTACTCGATGCGCAGAAGTGCGCGCACGACGGGTTCGTCGTGCCAGGTCGGGTTCTCCCAGTTCCAGACGTTCGAGCCGGTCATCCCGTAAAAGCCGCGCCCGAGTTCCATGCCCAGCGCGTTGACGCCGTCGCTCAGCTGCTCGGTGAGATCTGTGGAGACGTACTGCACGGTGTCGTCGTAGTCGGTGAAGCCGGGCGCGAGCATCTCGTCGCTGATCGGCTCTCCGTTCAACGAGACGTTCGCGTATCCGCCGGCGGAGTAGTGGATGGTGGCGTTTGCGATCTCACCGTCGACGGTGAACTCCTTGCGTAGCAGGGGTGCGGCGTCCGGCTCTTCCTTCGGCTCTCGCACACCACTGCCCCAGGGTCCGCTGCCGTACGTGGCCTGGGCCACCGCGAAGTCCCATCCGGAGTCATCGAAGCCGGGCTCATGGAAGCCTTCCGGCACGCGCTTGCTGACCTTCCAGTCCGTGCCGGTGGAGATCTTCTCCGTGGAGCCGTCATCGAAGGCGATGACCGCGGTCATGATGAGGCCAGCCGGGGAGTTCGCCCCGTTGGTGGTGCGAACAGCGAAGACGTTCTCGTCAGCCTCCAGATCGACGGTGAACCGGTGCGACTGCTGCCATTCATTGACCGCACCTTCGGTCGCTCCCAGTAGCGAGCCGTTGGCCCACAGGCGGAACGAATCGTCAGCGGTGATGAGGATGCTCGCGCTGGTCGCACTCTTTCCCGACGGGCTTTCATGCGTGTAGCGGAACGCGCGAGGTTCGCCAGGCGCGCTGCCCGTGCTGGCCTCTTGACTCCAGATCCACTGCACTCCGTCGAAGGTGAGCTGCTCCCCTGTGGTGGGAAGCGAAGGCACCTTTACACGGGGCCCATAGACACCGCCACGGTAGAGGTAGCGCGCTGTGGCATTGCCCCAGTCAGTGTCGTCGAAGCCGATGTCGTTCCAGCCTTCGGGGGCCTCGGCCTCAGCCGAGACCAGCGCGCGGGTGCTGCTGTTGCTGACATATTCCATGCTCGTGCCGTCGGTGAAGCCGATGCGCACACGAGCAAGCACACCGGCGTTGCTTGCGTTCTGAGAAGTGGCGAGAGCGAAGGCGACGACGTTCTCCCCCGGGAGCACATCGATGTTGGCTGCGCGCGCGGTCTGCCATGCGTTGTTCGTCGAAGGAACGCTGGCGACCTTCGTCCCGTTCCAATACGCATCGACCTGCTGATCGCCGGTGACAGCGAGTTGCGCCCAGGAAACCGTCTTGGACGCAGGGACGTCGATGGTGCGCCGGAAGAGCGCCGAAGGAATCGGGCTGCTTGCGTCGGCGACGATCCAGGATGCCGTGTCGAAGTTCATTCCCGTGTCTGGAGCGGTCCCTGGCGGAACGACGACCTGGCCACCCCAGGGTCCCTCTCCGAAGGAGGCGCGTACCGTGGGGGCGACCCAACCGGACGTGTCGTAGCCGTTGACGTGCCACCCCGTGTTCGCGGCGGCAGCGTCGGTGCTGAGCCAGCTGCCGTCTGTGATGACTTCGTCGGTCGTCCCGTCGGTGTAGAGCACGACGAGTTTGCCGACGATCGCGCCGTAGGGCTTGGCGGTGTTGTCGAATCGGACGGCGAGCAGGTTGTTGGAGGGAAGCGGGTGGGCGACGACGCGCTGGGCGCGCTTCCACAGATCGTCGTCGGCGGCCGCGGATGCGATCTGCACGCCGTTGAGGAACGCTGAGAAGCCTTTGTCTCCACTCATCACGAATTCGGCTCCGGCGATCGTCTTGCTCGAATCGAGCGTGAACCCCTTGCGGAAGTATCCCGACGCGGTGTTGCCGCCGGTATAGCTCGGCGATATCCAGTTCGTGCCGCTGAGGTCAACCTCGATCGCGCCGCTCTCCTGCGCACGGTCGTTACCGATCCACGTGCTGCCTGCCCAGTCGGAGGGACCGTAGAGACCCGTGCTGAAAGTCGATCCGGCCCTGGCCGAACCGGCGGTGCTGACGATGTCGACGGTCCATTCGAACTGCGTCGCGGCCGGCAGTTCGGCTCCGATGTACTCGACGTTGGCAGACTCGGGCGACTCGACCACGCCACTGTCGTATGACCAGTCTTCACCTGTCGTCGAAGTGATGCGCAGCCGATAGGACTCCTGCATCACTCCGCGCTCGCTCGACGAGATCACCCAGGAGAACCGAGGCTTGTCGACATCGATACCCACGGGCGCGCTCTTCTTCTCGACTTGGAGGTCACTGAGCGTCACCGCATCTGCGACCTCGGCGGCAGAGGCCGGCGACGGCAGCTGCGCAAGAGTCAAGGTGCCGAACAGAGAGAGCGCGAGCACCGCGGCGAGCGGAGCGCGGGCCGCGCCGAAGCGACCGGACATCGAAGTCATCGTCTTATGGATCCCATCGTCTTTGATCAGAGAATCATGAATCGTTTCAATCTCTGGTCCAGGTTAGCGCGCCTCGTCGACTTGGGGAAGCCTCGAGCGCGTATTGAATCATTCGCGATCGTCAGCTCACGCGTCGAAGTCCGCTCGGCGCCGTGCGCGAAGCAAGCACACAAGCGCTCCTGCCGCGAGCAGTATTCCGGCGAGGACCACCAATGGCGTGCTGTCGGCGCCGGTCGCAGGAAGCTCTACAGGCACTTCGACGTCCGCGCCGGCACCGGGTCCGCTTCCGCCCGAGTCAGCGCCGCCGCTGTCACCATCACTGTCGCCGTCACCGGGGCCCGCATCGCTGCCGAGTTGAACCAGGGCAAGGGATTCGACACCATCCGGTAACGGGTCAGGCAGGACGACAGCGTCCGAGACCACTCCGCTCTCATCGGCCACGAGCTCGGACAGCGCGATGCCGATGGGCCGCAGCTCGACTCGTACAGTCGCATCCGGTTCGAAGCCATTGGCCACGATCATGACGCGCGCGCCCGGTGCGATCGCATAAGGTGCGATCGGGTCGGTCGCGCTGAGCATCAGCGGATCCGACACGTTGCCTGCGACATCGAACGCGCGCACCTGCAGCGTCGACGCTCGCTGAAGTGGAGCGTCAGAAGTCTCGACCGCCCCCAAGGCCTCGGTGAGGGACCCATGCCATTGCTGACCGTCGCGCGAGTACTCGACATGATCGACGCCGGACCCTGCGTCGTCGACAAGGACGACCACGCGTCCGTCCTCATCGATCGAGCCCCACACGTTCGGGGGTGCGGTGTCCACACGGACGTCATCTGATTCCACTGCGCTGACATTGCCCGCAGCGTCCGTCGCGCGATACTGAACCGAATACTGCCCGTCGGGCAACTCGGTCGGAGCCGCATAGCCGACCCACTCAGCATCATCGATTCGGTATTCAATCGACTCGACACCTGACATATCGTCATCGGCGGAGAGAGTCAGCGTGGCGCCGGCAGGGATCCAGCCATTGACGGAATCCGGGACATATCCCGCGCTGATCGTCGGCTCGGTCGTGTCGAGGATCGGTCCGGCGTAGCCGTCGACGCAGGCCGCGAGGAGCCTGTCGTTCTCCAACAACGAGAGAGAATCCGAGGTCGATGCGATGTGGCAGCCCGATGCAACGCCCTCGACGGTGAGGAAACCGTCGAGCAGTGCGGCGTCGTTCGGCTGCCCATCGATGTAGACGACGTTCTCTTCTGCGTCGCCCTTCGGGATCGTGACGTTCGCTGTGGTGCCTCGCGGAACGTTGACGCCGAGATCGATGCGTCCGTCGACGGTATCGAAGGCGGAGTCGATCGCCCCACGGGCTGTCGGCACGCTCACGTGGGCGGTCTCGAGACCGCCGGGCTGCGGCTTGACCGAGAACACTCGGTAGCCTGCTTCCACCGATTGGATACCGAACATGCCGCGGGGCAGCATGAAGGCCGGCGACGAGGCCCACGGATGCGAGAAGCTCGTGTTCGACTTGAGAGACGTGTCCCACGCCTCCATCGTCGCGCCGGCGCCCTGTTCGATCATGTTCAACCAACTGCGGATACCGGTGGAGGTCATCAGCTCGTACGCGGCTTCGCCCTGGTTGCCGTCATAGAGAGCTTGAAGCAGAAAGGGTGCACAATAGACGCTGCACTCCATGCCGCGCGTCGCCAGGTATTCACCGACACGCACCCGTTCGGTGTCCGGGGTGACGTCGAAGGCCTGGGTGAAGACGCTCGCATGCAACGCCCAGTGCTCCGTCGGCACCTTGGCGGCGTCCATCCCGTCTCGATAGGCGCCCTTGACCGGATCGTAGAGGTGCTCGTTGATCGCCGCACGCATACGGTCAGCGATCGCCGTGTACTCTGCCGCGTCGTCGTCATGCCCAGTCGCGGCCGCCATGTCAGCCATGTCCCGGTAGCTCTTGTACGCCAGTGCGTTGACGACGGTGTTGTATTGGCGGAACTGGTATCCGTCGCGCTCGCCGGCCGGCCAGTCGACGATGTCGTCATCGGTCTTGCTGTTGCCGCCGTCTGACCCGCTGGTCTTACGGATGAGCCCGGTCGACTCCTCAAGATATCTGCTGGGCAGCTTCGCCTTGATCTGGTCGTACGTGCGCTCCATGAGCGACGCATCCCCGGTCGACTGCCACAGCTCATGCATGCCCAGGATCACGTACATCGGCCACTCGGTCGGCCACGTGCGGCGTGTCAGCAAATACTCCATCGAGTACTGCGCCAACGTTGGGTCGGCGTCGAGATAGATGTGCGACTGCAGCTGGATGAACGAATCGGCCTCGTAGTTGATCCGCTCGCGACTCCAGGTATCGACATAGAGGTTGAGGTTGAGCGCCTCGATCGTGTTGCGCGAGAGCTGCCATACCGAGTCGAGGGCATCGCTGCTCGAATCGAAAACGGCCGCATCCTCGACAAACGGGTAGATGAGTGCGGTCGCGTGCACGTTGTCCTGCGTGATCTCGACGGGCGAGTTCAGGATCTCGGCATAGCGGAACACCCGGACGCCCCAGTTCTGCAACGCGGCATCGCCAGCGCCGAGCGTGTAGGTGTCTCGATATGTGTTGCCGGTGCGCATCTGCCAGCGCACCGTGTTCGCCGTAGTGTCCTGATCGGTCAGCTCCTCACCGTAGCGGAGCTCGACTCGGTGTCCCTCTCCGCCAGGCAGATCGAGTCGCATACCGCCTAGCCAGGTGCGTCCGAAGTCGAGGAAGTAGTGCCCTTCCGCCTTCTTGACGATATTCACCGGCGACTTCAGATGCTCTTGCACCTTCGCGAACGGGGTCGCTACGAGCCGGTCCATCTGAGGCGTCACATCTGCTGCCCGCCAGTTGGCATCGTCGAAGCCGGGCTCAGAGAAACCGTGCGGGTACTTCCTGCCGTCGATGTTCTCGACCGGGGCGGTATAGAAGCCTGTGCCGATGGAACCTGCGGCGGGAAAGACCGACGTGCCGTCAAGAGATGTCCAGCCGGCTCCGGAGCCGAAGGTCTGGGTGCTGCCGTCAGAGTACTCGACGACGAGGTGCGCCATGAACTGGTGTTCATGGCGCGTGGTGTATGCGAGTGCGCCGATCGCGTTGGTCTCACCGGAGCGCAGCAGAGACGTGACGTCGAAACCGTCGTATCGGTTCTCCCCTGCCATCGGCTGAGTCGGACCGAGGCCGACGTACTCACCATTGACCCAGGTGCGATAGACGTATTGATTGGTCGCGTCGGTCGAGGATCCCGTCGCATAAAGCGACGCCCATGCGATCTCCTTGTCCTGCGTCGTGAATTCTCCCCGCAGGAACGCCCAATCAGGAACACTGCCAGGCATGGAGGCGATCACGCAGTCCGCGCCTCTGGGGACGCTGAGCACACCGTCGGCTTTGGTGGCGCAGGTGAAGTCATCATCACTGTCAGCTGCAAAGTCGTTCGCATAGACGGTCTCATCGCGCGGCGTGCTCACACGGAGGTTCTTCACCTCGCCCGTCTCTGAATTGCCGTTGCGGAAGCCGATTCCACCCGTGCGGAAGCCCGGCACCGAACGCGAATCGACCTCGACATCGTTGACGAAGGTGGTGACGACGTCGCCGCGCAGCGAGAAGCGGTAGTCGTTCATCCTGTTCGTGCCGATCGCCGGTTCGATCCTGGACGATCGCTCCAAAGCGGCGAAGGTTCCATTGATACGCGTATGCGGAGCGATCTGTGAGTCAGCGCCGCGGATCTGCCACATCAGGTTGTTGCGCTCATCCCTTGCCCGCAGCAGCACACCGAGGGCGGTCGCGGTGACGGATGCTTCGAATTCGACGTCGTAGTCAGACCACGGCCCGTAGTAAATGCAGCCACCTCGCAGACCGTTCGGAATGAAGAGGGCTCCATCTCGGAACTCGCCGCAGCCGAAGTCGTTGAACTCTGTAACGCTGAAGTCATTCTCGTAGACCGATACCCCCTTACCGTCACTCATACGCACGTCGTCGATGACGAACGATTCGGATCCACCCGTACGGAAGCCGAAACCACCGGCGTTGAAGGTGCCATTGACGCTGGTGTCGATGAGGTCACCGTCGAGGTAGGTCTTGATCGTCGGGCCCTGCACGCTGAGCCTGATGTCATAGAATCGCGCATCAGCGCCATTCTCGATATCGACCCCGAGCGGAACCGTCTTCAGTACCTCCGGAGCGCTCGCGTTCGCTGACGTGACCGCGTGCGTGGCCAGTTCGTTGGCCCCGTCACCGCGGAATTGCCACAGATAGTGATTGCTGGAGTCGGCCGCTCTGAACGCCACCGTCACATGCTTCTGGGTGAACTGCGCCCGGAGTTCAAGGGTGTAGTCCGAACCCCACCCCTTGTCCTGCCCGACCCAAACGGTTTCTGTGTCGCCCCAGTCGGCACCGGGGCCCGTGCTGAAGTACACGGGAGGCGCCCAGTCCGACTCGACGCCCGCCGTGTCCCACGTCTTCACCGTCCACCAATAGCGCTCTGAGGGCTCGAGCTCAGGGCCGGAGTAAGCGACATTCGCTGAGCTGGATCCGTCTTGACGCCCCGAGTCCCAAACATCGGGCGCCTCTCCCGCCTGCTCCAGCGTGCTCGCGACGGCGATACGGTACGCGCTCTGATCGGCCCCGGTGCCCACGAGCCACGAGAACTTCGGCGCGGTGAGATTCTCGAGCTCCATCGGCGAAGGCTGGAACTCGATCCTGAGATCCTCCGGTGCGCCGCCTGCCGCCGCGGCAGAGGCGCCGACGGGGGCACCCACAAGTAGAGCTGCGCTCACGCCGACTGTCGTGATGACCGTGAGAAACCTCCGCAGGGCTGCCCGCGCGCGCGTTCGACGAGGATAGGGAATTGTCACAATCGATTCCTTCAGTTGGAGGAAATGCGGGTACGGCGAAGAAGCAGCATCGCGATCCCCGCGAGCAGCGCCAACGCTCCGAGATACGGGAGCACTCCCGGTTCGAATCCGGTGGTCGCGATCTCATCGGGGGCGTCGTCGTCACCGGCTGGAGTCTCCCCCGGCACCGTTCCATCCACGCTCACGTTGAGGGCGAGGCGAACTTCACCGCCGGATTCCGCTCCGAGCAGCACGATCTCATGCGCACCGATCGTGGCATCCGCCGGCACCGTCACCGTCTCGGCAAACGATCCGTCGGCGTCGGCGACGACTGTCGCGAGCAGAACCGGGTCGGAGTGCATCTCGAGGCGCACCGACTCACCTGCAGCGAAGCCCGCACCGGTGACGTCGATCGCATCGCCTGGCTTCACGGCGTCCTTCGAGAGCGTGCCGCCCACGAGCTGTGTTTCTGTCACGTCGCTGCGCAGTCCGGCCGCATCAGTCACACGCACCTGAAGCGTCTGCGAGCTCGTACCGATGGTTACCGGGCCGGCGTATGCCGCCCACTCCGATGCCCCGTCGAGCCTGTACTCGATCAGCGCGATGCCGGATGTGGCATCCTCACCACCGAGAGTGAGCACTCGCTGGGCCGATAGGCCGATGGCGCTCACCGTCGGCGCGACGCTGTCGGCCAGCACCGTCACGTTGCCGACCCCGCTCTGGTTGCCTGCCTTGTCACTGGCTCGGTACTCGAACAGGGTGATGCCGTCGTCGAGGGGCACTGGCGCTGTGTACGCGCGCCAGTCACCCGCGTTCAGACGGTATTCGACGTCGGCGACACCGCTTTCTCCGTCATTCGACACCAATGAGACGCGGGCGTTGTCGATGAGCCATCCATCAGCGCCGGGCGAACCTGTGACGCGGGCCTCGATCGAGGGTGCGCCGGTATCGACGCGCACATCTTCGGTGGACACAGCGGAGATGTTTCCCGCGATGTCCTTCGCGCGGTAGGCGATCTCGTATTCGCCGTTCGGCAAGGTGACAGCGCCTGTGTACGGCTGCCACCCGCCGCCGTCGATCCGGTACTCGATCGCTGCGACACCGCTGCCCTGATCGGTCGCACTGAGTTCAGCTGTCGCCCCTTCGGGGCGCCATCCCTCTGCACCCGCGTCGGGGCTGAGCGCGAGCGACACATCCGGGCCCGTGGTGTCGATACGCACGGTGAGTTCTTCGGTCTCGCTCGTGTTGCCCGCAGCATCCGTCGCGCGGTAACGAAGGGTGCTGACGCCTTCCTGCGCGATGTGAATCGACGAGGTGTACGCCTGGAACTCTCCGTCACCGGTTGCCCACTCCAGCGAGAGGTCACCGCTGCGGTTGTCCTGTGCCGACAGCGCCACCGTAGCGCTGCCCCGGAACCATCCCTCATCGCCGGGATGGGCGGAGTCGACGGATGCCGAGACGATCGGCGCCTGGGTGTCGGGCCCGACCGGCAGGATCCACACATCGGCGACCGAGGGATCGTACAGCTCGGGTCCGGTGTCGCTCTTCTGCATGCGAATCGTGACTCGGTCTGCGTCGAGCAGTGCGGGATCCTCGACGAGCACCTGGTAGGCCATCGTGCCCACCCCGTTCTCCTTGCGAGTGATGGTGCGTTCGTTGACGAGGACACCGTCGACGGTGATCGTGTAGTCCTTCGTCTGCGCCTTGTCGTACGTCTCGATCGCACGGATCAGGAACGGCTCGCCACGCTCGATGTCGACATCGAACTCGAACCACGACCCCGGAGAGCTGGCGCCTGAGTATCGACGGGTCAGACCCGCCTCGCTCGGATTGGTGCCTGAACTCGGTGACGCGTTGATGTCGTGCTGAGCTTCCGAGTAGCTGTGCCCGAGGTCGACGTGGTCGATCACATCGATCGAGCGCACGTAGACATCAGCGATCGACGGATCGCCGAGGCTGTCGTCGGCGCCGCGCTCGAAACGCAGCCGAACGGTGCCGGACTCGCTGATCGACGGGTCATCGACGATGAACGAGTAGTCGACCGCGCCCGCATCGTTCTCATGCTCACGAGAGTGCACGAGAGTGCCGTTCGCCGTGACCGTATACTGCTTCGTCCACGTGCGTCCGTACGTCTCGACGACATCTACTGCGAACGGCTCACCGGGCTCGACTCTCACATCGAACTCGAACCATGAGCCGGGTACACCGCCATGGGAGTAGCGGCGGCTGAGGCCAGCCTCGTCGCTCGTGCCCGAGCTCGGGTGCGCCGACAGGTTGTGGGCTGACTCTGACTGGTTGTTCCCGAGGTCGACATGATCGTATTGGGCGGCGTCGAAGCCGAGTGGCACCGTCACCGTGCTCTCAGCCATCGAGACCTCGCCGCGCATCGCAGTGAGCGGCAGCACGACCGGATACGCGCTCACGGTGAGTGGAACGGCGACCTGAAGGGTGAAATCGACCCTCGTTCCCGGAGCCACGAGCAGGCTCTCTGAGCGTACGTTCGTTCCCCATTCCGTCGGGATGGAGACTTCGACGGCAGCGGTCACTGCCGACTCCCCACCGTTGGCGACCGGCACAGTGATCGTCGCGAGACCGTCGGCCGCGACCGTTGCAGGTGTCACGACCGCATCGCCGATGGACAGGGGCGAGTTGACCACGATGCTCGTCGAAGCGGTGCTGAGCAGAGCTTCAGTTCCGAATGTGAACGAGGCGAGTGCGGAGAACGAGCTCTCGTCGCCCGGCGCCGCATCTGCAGGAACAGCGGCGGTGAAGGCAAGAACACCGCTCTCTCCTTGGGTGATCGCGCCTTCGACCGATGCGGCTGCGGGTGCGATCTCCCAGCTTTCGCTCGACGCGACGAGCGCAGAGACGTTGTCGATGTCGGCCTCAGAGCCGTTGTGCACATCGAGCTCGAGCGTCACGATACTGCCGGGGGTCACCGCACCCGAGACGACGCGCAGTTCGCTGCTGACGCCTACGATCGCCGAGACGGCGTCGCTGAGCGCGTCGCGGACGACATCGACCCGCTTCTGCAGAGACTTTCGAGCCGCTGCGGAAGTGTCTTGCGCTTCGACGATCTGCTCGAGATCGGCGAGACCTGCGGCGACGTCCGAAAGACGAGCGACCGTCTGGGCGGTGTCACCGTCGCGAAGCTGCTCGATCGCATCGACGGCCGTCTCGGCGAGCGATGCGACCTGGTCGCGAAGTTCAGCGGCGTCATCCGCACTCAGTTCGGCGTCATCTTCCAGGCTGTCGATCCTGTCTGCGGTCTTCTCGATCTCATCCAGAAGCGCACCGAGTTCGAGGATGCTTCCATCTACCGCGAATTCATAGCGACCAGAGCCGACTTCGACCGAGGTGCGTCCCGCAGAACTACTGACCGCGGTCACGCCATCCGCTTGTGCGACCGCGATGCCGCTCTCCGTGACGGCCCACGAGCTTTCCGCGGGGAGCACAACTGTCGCCGTGGTGTTCTCAGGGATCGTCACCCGGAGGGAGAAGTTCTTGCCGGACTGTTCCCAGTCGGTGGCGATTGTGCCGTACACCGATTCGTACGATGCGTTGGCGTGGGTGAGTCCGCCGCCCGGGTTAGGCGCGATGATCGAATGCTTGTAGCCGGGGCTTCCCGGCGCGATAGCGCCGATGTTGCGGTACATCCAGTCGCCGATGGCACCGTAAGCGTAGTGATTGAACGAGTTCATGCTGACATCGCCGAAGCTTCCGTCCGGCTTTATCGAATCCCACCGCTCCCACATCGTCGTCGCGCCCATCGCGACCTCATAGCCCCACGAGGGGAAAGTCTCGTTCATGAGCAGGCGGTACGCGTCGTCGAGATGGCCGCTCTCGCTGAGCGCCGGCACGAGCCAGGGCGTACCGAGGAAGCCGGTAGCGAGATGGAAGTCGCGACGTTCGAGTGCCTCGAGGAAGTTCTCTGCGACAGCGTCACGCTTGTCCTCCGGCACGAGTTTCATGCCGAGGGCGACAGCGTAGCCTGCCTGGCTGTCGCCGGTGATCGTCCCATCCTCGGCGATAAAGCGGTCGGCGAAGACTGTCGCACCGCGCTCGGCGAGCTGCGCGTAGCGATCGGCATCGACGTCCTCGCCGATCGCCGCCGCCATCTCGCTCATGAGCCGTGCGACGTACGCGTAGTACGCGGTGCCCATCACATCGCCCGGCGTCGGGTCATCGAGGTGCAGCCAGTCACCGTAGGTCGACCCACGCACCATCGAGGGGTAACTGGTAGCGAGGTAGTTCATGTACCGGGTCATCGAGGCGTACCCGTCTCGAATCGGCTCGGTGTCGCCATAGCTCTGCCACAGCACCCACGGCACGGTGATTCCGGCATCCGACCAGCCCGTACCGCCACCGCAGCATGCGAGGTTCGGAGTGTAGGGCGCGACACCGTGATAGTCGCCAGCCGCATTCTGACCGTCCTGCAGGTCGACCAGCCATTTCGAGAGGAAGTTGAGCGAGTCCATGTTGAACGACGCCGTGGGCGCGAAGACGTTGATGTCGCCGCTCCAGCCCATGCGCTCATCGCGTGCGGGAGTGTCAGTCGGGATCGACAGGAAGTTGCCGCGCTGGCCCCACGTGATGTTGCTCTGCAACTGGTTGAGCATCGCGCTGGAGGTCGTGAGGTCACCGATGAACGCGAGGTCCGAACCCCATACGACGCCGATGACGTCTTCGACCTCGGGCGCCACCGAGACGCCTGTGATCTCGATGTAGCGGAAGCCGTGGAAGGTGAACGTCGGCTCGTACTCGATCGTGCCGTCTTCGGCGAACGTGTAGTAGTCCGTGGCCTTGGCGCTGCGCAGGTTGGCCACGTACATCGTGCCGTCGGGGTTCAGCTCTTCTGCGTAGCGGATGCGCACGGTACTTCCGGCCGTACCTGTGAGCGTCATGTTCGCGACACCCACCATGTTCTGACCGACGTCGTAAACGAAGGCTCCGGGTGTCGGCTCGGTGCGCTCGAGCGCCGGGCGGATGCCTGTGACACGCACCGGCTCTTCTCGCTGGGGTTCGAGCAGGTCGGTCGCTGCAGGCGCGATCCACGGCTCGCTCCACTCGCTGTCGTCGAAGCGGCTGGTGTTCCATCCGGGCTGTGCGTCTGCGGCGACGTACGTCTCGCCGTCGATGAGGTCAGCGGCGGCAAACGGCCCGGGAGCTGTGCTCCAGCTGTCATCGGTCGAGATCACATCGCTGCTGCCATCGCTGTAGTCGATGCGCAGCTGTGCGATGAGAGAGTCGCGTGTTCCGTAGTTCTTGTTGCCGACGTGGGCGAGTCGACCTGAGTACCAGCCCGGTGCGAGCATCGCACCGATGGTGTTGGTTCCCGAGGAGATCTGGTCGGTCACGTCGTACGTCTGGAAGGCGATGCGTTTGGTGTAGTCGGTCCAGCCCGGGGCGAGTTCGAGGTCGCCGACCTTGCTGCCGTTCAGGCTCAGCTCGTAGATGCCGCGCGCTGTGGCATAGACCCGCGCGTTCGTGACGGTCTTGTCGGAGTCGACGGCGAACTCCTTGCGCAGCAGAGGATGAGAGGTCTTCTGGGTGAGCAGCATGTCGTTGTTGCCTGCGACGGTGAGGCCGTCGGGCCCGACGGTGCCGCCGTCGAAGGGGTTGCCCTCGCTGAAGTCGGTGTCGACCAGAGTGCGGCTGGCGCTCTCGACCTTGAGCGAGTGGATGACCACCGATTCCAGTGCCGTAGTGCTCGCGCTGGTGCGGAATCCGACGTAGCCGGCGGCGAAGCTGTCGTCACTTCGGGTGTCCACGAGAACGCCATTGACGCGGGTCTCGAAGGTGTTTCCCGTCGCGGTGATCGCGAGGGTGCCCCGGTGCTTGAGCACGTCGGCGGCGAGTCCCTTCTCTGTGAGGTTCACCTCGGGCGTCGTGCTGTAGCCGCCGTTGTTCTTCTCGTGCGGGCGCAGCCGCGGGTTGCCGGAGGCCTCGTCGTTGAGTTGCCACATGTAGGCGTTGCCGTTGTTGGCAGCGCTCACGCCTGTGCCTCGGAAGTACACCCCGAATGCCGTACCTGCATCAAGGGTGAAATCGACTGTGACGGTGTAGTCCTTCCAGGACTCGAGCTTGGCTGCGGGGTCCTCCCCGCCGATCCAGTCGCCTTCCCACTCTGCATTGTCGAGGATGCCAGTCTCGAACCAGCTCGGCTCGCTCCACGCCGACGCGGTCCCGTCACCATCCCAGACCCTGACCTGCCAGTGGTAGCGCGTCTGCGATTCGAGGTCGGGACCGCCGTACTCGACGGCGACGGACTGTTCGGAGTCGACCTTTCCGGAGTCCCACACCGCACTGTCGGCGAGTTCGGCTGCACTCTTCGCGACGCGCACCTGGTACGCGCTCTGCACGATGGCACGCACGTCGTCATCCGCGTCGAGTCGCCAGCTCAACCCCGGATCCTCTCCCCCGATACCGAGAGGCGTAGCCAGGTTGTCGGCCTTGAGGCCGACAACCGTCACACCGTCGCCCGGTGCGGCGTATGCCGCCGAGCCGTTGGCGAGCAGCAGCGAGACCGCGAGGGCTGCAACGGTGGTGGCGGCGGCGACCCGCGCGAAGGCGGATCGCCGCCCACCGCTCAGAGCGGAAGAAGTGCTGACGTTCACGTGATTTTTCCTATCGCCTTTGAGGAGGAAGAGGGATCGACGGCTTCTAGTCGTTCGCTGCGTCGATGCTGAGACGACGTGTCCGGCGTACGAAGAAAAGCCAGAGCCCGAGTCCGGCGCCTGCCAGCAGCAGCCCGAAGGTGAGCGTCTGCGCGACCTCGGCACCCGTGGTTGCAAGGCCACCCGGCAGAATCACCGTGTCGGCGTCGACCGTCACCGCCAAAGCGATCGAGGCCTCAGGGCTCTCTCCGGTGAGCACGATGTGATGCGCACCCTCAGCGGTGTTCTCCGGCACGGTGACGCGAGTGCTGAATGCGCCGTCTGTGTCGGCGACAGCCGTCGCAAGCGCCACCGGCTCTGAGTGCAGTTCGATCGAGACGCTCTCGCCTGCGGTGAAGCCGACGCCGCTGACCATGATGGTGTCGCCCGGGCGGACGCTCGACTGCGACAGCGAACCTCCGACGAAGTCGCGCGCTGCGACTGCACCGACATTGCCGGCATTGTCGCTGGCGCGGAAGCGCAACTGATGCGCCCCGTCGTCGAGCGAGAACGAGCCGGTGTAGACGCTCCACTCCGCAGCACCGTCAAGACTCATCTCGATGCGTGCGATGCCGGAGCCCGCGTCGGTGCCCGTCAGTGTGACGGTTCGCCCTGCGACCGATGCACTCACATCGGGACGGAACGAATCGACCTTGAAAGTATCGATCATCGTGTCGGTGGTGTTTCCGAGTGCGTCACTCGCGCGGAAGCGCAGTTCGGTGACGCCCTCCGGGATGGCGATGGGGCCGCTGAAGGCGGTCCACGCGCCGTCACCGAGCGTGTACTCGATCACACCCATGCCGCTTTCCGTGTCAGAAGCGCTGAGTTCAACGGTGGGGGCTGTGAGATACCAGCCGGTCTCCGTCGGTTCAGAACTGTGGACAGAGCTGACCTCTGGCGCGGAACCGTCGACCGAGAACTCTGCCGAGACGATCTCACCCCGGTTGCCGGCGACATCGTGCGCACGGTAGTCGACGGACGTCACTCCGAGTGGCAGCTCGACAGGATCTGAGAAGCCCGTCCATTCGCCTCCGCCGAAGCGGTACTCGATCGCGGCGACGCCGCTGTCGGCATCCTGCGCGGCGAGGGAGATCGAAGTACCGGATGCCAGCCACCCGGCCACTTCTTCCGCGCTCACCGAGTGCGTGGCCGCAGGCGCCGTCGTGTCGATGCGCACTGTGGCCTGCCCGGTCGAGCTGACGTTGCCCGCCGCGTCCGTGGCGCGGTAGTCGATCGCAGTCGACTCGGTGACGGAGAACTGTTCGTCGTACGACTGCCAGCTTCCGCCGTCGAGCCGGTACTCGATCAGAACGACACCGGGTCGCTCGTCCTGGGCGCTCAGCAACACGTCGACCGGACCGACGAACCAGCCCTGCAGACCCCGAGTGCCCTGAGGCAGCGCCTCCAGCGCGACGTTCGGCGCGATCGTGTCAGCGGCGACGGGCAGAGCCCACACATCCGCCAGCGACGCGTCGTAGTTGCGTCCGTGCTCGTTGTTCTGGAAGCGGATGCGGACGACGCCGCTCTGCGTCAACGTCGTGTCATCGACGACGAACTGGTACGTCGCGGTGCCGAGCTCACCGGTGTGGGAGTACAACCGCTCATGCACGAGCACATCGTTCACGAAGACGTCGTACTCCTTTACCTGCGCGCGATCGAACGTCTCGATGGCGCGCACCAGGAACGCCTCGCCGGGTGTGACAGCCAGGTCGAACTCGAAGTATCCGTCCGGGTCTTCACGGTTGGCGTAGCGGCGAGTGAGTCCCGCCTCGGTGTTCGTACCCGACCTCGCCGACGCACTCAGATTGTGCGCCGCCTCAGAAGCGCCGTCACCGAGATCGACGTGGTCGAGCGCCTCCGAGGGCTCCGGAAGTTCGATCCTGACCTCGCCGTTGACGCTGCCGTAGACGACGTCACCGCTGACGACCGAGACCGTGGCCGGGCGCATTCCCGCGGTTGTCTCAAGTGGAACGACGACGGCAGTCGTGAGCGTGACGCTCTCGCCTGCAGGGATGACGGTCTGCGCGCCCAGGCTCTCGGCTGCTCCGTCGAGACTGCCTCGCGCCGAGGCATACACGTCGCGATCGGCCGTGTTGGAGACCTGGACGGAGAGCTCGACCGAGCTCAGCGGACTGACGGCAGAGGGCGTCGCGCCGAAGGTCGAGACCGTCAGCGGAGATGAGACCGAGACGTCCACCTTGAGCGGAACGCGAGCGGCCGTTCCCTCGAAGCTGTAGCTGAGCAGGCTCTCGAGCTTCACCTCGCCGGACTTCTGCCGGTCGGGTACGACAGCGCCGTAGCTGCCGTCGATCGAGGCTCCTGCGGCAAGGTCGCCGAGCTCGACCGCTTCGGGAAGGAAGCTCCAGCCGTTCAGCGGGTTCGGAGTGAGAGTGACCGCGTCGACAGCGACATCGCCGCCGCTTGCGACCGCTACAGGAATCGTCACGGTCTCCCCCGGGAGCGCGCTCTCAAGCGGGCTGGTCAACTCAGCGGAGACGTCGAGCAGTTCGGCCGAAAGGATGTCGAGCTGTTCGCGTACGTCGTTCGCAGCGTCGCGCAACGCCGCACGCTCAGGCTCGTCCAACTCGGCCAGTACCTCGTCTGCACCATCGAGAGCACCGATCGCCGAGTGCACGGCTCTGGCCGACGACACGAGCTCGTCATCTTCGAATCGGGCGAGAGCTGTGGTCGCATGACCGGCGAGGTCTTCGCGCACCTCCGTGAGCGTGCCGCTCGCCTCTGCGCCGATGGCACCGGACGCATCGTCGATGGCATCCTGCAGCGCGGCGATGGATTCCGTCAGTTCGCCGAAAGCGGCCTTGGTCACGCTTATCGTGAACTCGTAGTGCCCAGAGCCGATCTCGATCTGCGCGGTGCCGTCGGCGACCGTGAGCGAGTGCACGCCCTCGGCCGTCGCTGCGGTCACACCCGATTCGAGAACAGCCAACGCGTTGCGTGCGGGCATCTCGACCACAGCAGTGGTGTTGGCCGGAACATCGACGGTGAGCGCCATGACGCCATCGGTCAACGTCCAGTCAGAGGCGATGGTGCCGTGTACCGAGTCGTATCCGGTCTTGGCGTACTGCATACCGCCGCCGGGAACAGGTGCGATACGGATCTTCTTGTATCCGGGTTCGAGCTGCTGGATTCCGCCGATGGTGCGATACATCCAGTCGCCCACGGCGCCCGGGGCGAAGTGGTTGAAGGAGTTCATGCCGAGGTCGCCGAAACTGCCGTCTTCGCGGATCGCGTCCCAGCGTTCCCACATGGTGGTGGCGCCGCGGTCGATCTGGAAGCCCCACGACGGGTAGCTGCGGTTGAGCAGAAGCTGGTAGGCGACGTCGTCCTGCCCAGCCGCGCTCAAGGCCGGCAACAGGTTGAACGTTCCGAGGAAGCCTGTGGCGAGGTGCCCTCCGCGGTTCGCGATGGCGGCAGCCAGCTTCTCGCCTGCGGCGCTCAACAGCTCATCCGGTACGAGGTCGAACGCGATGCTCGAGACGTATGCAGTCTGGCTGTTGCCCGAGATGCTGCCGTCCGATGCGATGAACCTCTCCTGGTACGCGGTTCGGATGCTCTCGAACAGCGCCTTGTAACGCAGGGCGTCACCGCTTTCGCCGATGACGTCGGCCATCTGCGACATCAGGTTCACACTCTGCGCGTAGAAGGCGGTGGCCAGAAGGTCGTTCGGGGTGGGGTCGCCGAAGTTGAGCCAGTCGCCCCAGCTCCCGACGCTCTGGCGGATGCCTGTGGGGGCTTCCCCTTCGAGATAGTCGATGTAGCGCCCCATCGAGTCGTAGTTCTCGCGGATGACGTCAGTATCGCCGTAGCTTTGCCACAGCGTCCACGGCACGGTGATGCCGGCGTCGGCCCAGCCTGTCGAGCCGCCGCCGCAGGACGCGTGGACCGCGGCGTTCTTGCAGAACTGCGGAGCGACCTCAGGGTACGCGCCGTTGTCGAGTTGCGCGTCTCTGAGGTCTCTCATCCACTTGATGAGGAAGGTCTGCGAATCCATGTTGAACGTGGCGGTGCTGGCAAAGACGTTGATGTCGCCGGTCCATCCCAACCGCTCGTCACGAGCGGGAGTGTCGGTCGGAATCGACAACCAGTTGCCCCGCTGGCCCCAGACGATGTTGCTCTGCAGCTGGTTGACCATCGCGTCTGAGGTTTCGAAGCGGCTCGTGAAGGCGCCGTCGCTGTTGACGACGAGACCGGTCACGGTCTCGGCCGTGGGCGCCTCGGTCACGCCGCTGAGTTCGACGTAACGGAAGCCGTGGAAGGTGAAGCGGGGTTCGTAGACGATCTCGCCGTCTTCGGCGAAGGTGTAGTGATCTGTCGCCCGAGCCGAACGAAGGTTCTCGGGTGCGATGGTGCCGTCGGCATGTGTGACTTCGGCATGGCGCAGCGTCACTGTCTGGCCCGCTGTGCCTTCGAGTGTGAGCCGCACCTTGCCCACCATGTTCTGGCCGAGGTCGAAGACCCAGCGCCCAGGGCTCGGCTCGCTCACGCTGAGAGGAGTGACCTCGCCGGTCACCCGCACGGGCGGGTCCACCTGCGGCACGAGGGTTTCGGATGCGTCGTCATCAGCGACCTCGACAGGCAGCCAGCCGGTGTCGGTGAAGTCTGGTGTGTTCCAGCCGCTCTGCTCAAGGCGTGCGTCATAGCGTTCGCCGTGGAGCAGGTCGCTTTCGACGATCGGGCTCGGAGCCGTCTTCCACTCGGAATCCGTTGCGAAGGTCTCACTCGAGCCGTCTTCGTAGTCGACGACGAGCTGTCCGATCACGCTCGGGGTGGAACCGTATTGGCCGGGGCCGAACCATGCCAGGTGGCCCGAGTACCATCCGGGGCCGGCGAGCACACCCATGGCGTTGTCGCCCTGTTCGAGCATGTCCGTCACGTCATAGCTCTGGTACTGCGTGCGCAGGTTGTAGTCGGTGAAGCCCGGCGCGAGTTCGTGGTCGCCGACGCGTTCGCCGTTGATGCTGAATTCGTACACACCCTGAGCGGAGGCATAGAGCCTGGCGCGCTGCACGGGTTTGGTGACGTCGAACTCGTCGCGCATCATCGGCGAGGCGGCGGCGCTGCGGACAGAAGCCTCGATATTGCCTTTGAACAGCACGCCGGATTCAGCGGGGACTCCCGCCGTGAACGGGTTCGCTCCGTCGGCGAGATCGGTCTCGAAGAGGATGTCTTCGCCGTCCTTCGCCAGCACGCTGTGCAGAGTGACTTCTTCTGCGCCGCTGGTGCGCAGTCCGAAGCGACCACTGCTGTAGCTGCTGTCTGTGCGCTCATCGACCTGAACGTCGTTGACGTAGGTGACGATCGTGTCACCGTCAGCGACGATTCTGAGCGTGCCACGAGACTTGAGCACATCGTCGCCGAGCGCGGCGGGCAACGCGATCTCGTCGAGCACGGCGAAGCCGCCGTTCGTGCGCTTGTGCGGACGCAGCTTGGGCGTGCCCGCCGTCTCATCGTTCAGCTGCCACATGTAACCGCTGTTGAGACTGTCGTCGGCCCGGACGTAGATGCCGAAGGCACTCCCCGACTTCATGGTGAAGTCGATGCTGACATCGAAATCGGTCCACGGTGCGGGCGCCGCGACGCCGATCCACTCCGCGCCGTCCCAGGCGCCGTTCTCAGGCAGCGACGTCTCGAACCATGCCGGCTCGCTCCACCCCGAGTTCTCTCCGTGGTTGTCGGTGACGCGCACCTGCCAGTGATACCGAGTGGCCGGCTGGAGGTCCGGCCCGCCGTAGGCGATCGCTACCGAAGCATCAGAGCTCACAACCCCCGACGACCAGAGATCGTCCGATCCGAGCGCCTCGGCTGACGTGGCGACGCGCAACTCGTAGGATTCCTGGCGGACGTCTCGCGCCTGCGAAACCAGCTGCCAGCTGAAGGTCGGTTTCAGGGTCGTGATGCCCAGCGGCGTCACCGCGTTGTCGGTCTTGAGCGTCGTCGCTGCGAGCCCCGACGATTCAGCCGCCGCGCTCGCGCTGCCGCCGACTGCCAGGAGGCCCCCGACGAGGGCGAGTGAGGCCACGGCCGACGCGAGAGGGCGCAGTACAGAGCGGGCACGATCACGCATGTAATTCCTATCGTCATTGACGGAGTAAGACTCGACTCGGCGGGTAAACGATCATGAATCGTTTCAAGTCAGTCGAGCCAACCATATTGTGCAACGACGCGAGACCGCAAGAGCGGCGGTCGATTTTCTCGACCGCCGCACTGACTACAGAACGATCACGATGGCTCGCTCACGCGCGGCGTCGGTCGTCGCTAGCGAGAGCCGCGAGGCCGCCTTACGAACCGCGAGCCCGAGCAGGATGCCGTACAAGATCAGCAACGAGGCGGGAGAGCATAGAACTCTCTCTGACCAGGGAAAATGGCGGAGACGGAGGGATTTGAACCCTCGGTCCCCTTAGAGAGGACTCCACCTTAGCAGGGTGGTGCACTAGGCCACTATGCGACGTCTCCAGGCATTCGGCTTCGAAAAGCATGAATGCGCTCTGCAATCATAACGGCTCTGAGCCCCAGCGACGAACCGGCGAGATCGCTGGCATGACCGCAGCGCCACCGCCTCAGACTGAGGAGGATTCTCGCACGACCAGTTCAGGGCGAAAACGCACCCGTCGCTCGTAATCTCCTTCGGGATCGGCGATCGTCTTCAACAGCAGTTCGACCGCTGTGTGCCCTATCTCTTCCGCGGGCTGGCGCACCGAGCTCAACGGCACGACAGCTGCGGAGGCGAAATCGATGTCGTCGTAGCCGATCAAGGCGATGTCTTCGGGCACCCGCAGTCCCCCGAATATTCTGAGCCCCTGCACAAGCCCGACCGCCAGCAGGTCATTAGCGGCGAAGACCGCATCCGGCCTCAGCGAAGCTTCGCGAGCGACGATCGCTTCACCGGCGGCACGCCCGTTGAGCACGGTGAGCGCGGGCATCTCGATCACTTCGAGCGTTGCGCCCGAGACTTCGGAAACGGCTCGGCGCGCGCCCTCCAGACGATTGGTGACCTGCGCGATCGACGACGGTCCGCCGACGAACATGAGGCGCCGACGCCCCTGCTGCAGAAGGTGCGCGGCCGCGAGGTGGCCGCCTTCGACGTCATCGACGGACACGGAGCAGAATGATGTGTCCGCGATCTCATGGTCGACGAGGACAACGGGGATGCCCGCGGTGCGAAGCCGTTCCAGGTTCGCCGTGGCACTGGATGCCGGAGTGATGAGGACCCCGTTCACTCGCTGCTCGCGGAACAGGTCCAGATAGGCGCTCTCTCTGTCTACATCTTCGTCACTGTTGCCGAGAAGGACCGAGAGATGATCTTCGTCCGCCCTTTCCTCCGCTCCGCGGGCCACCGCGGCGAAGAACGGGTTGCCCGCGTCAAGCACGATCATGCCGATGCTGCGGCTGCGCCCCGCGCGCAACTGTCGCGCGGCGTCGTTGCGTACGAAACCGAGTTCATTGATCGCCGCCATCACTCGCTCCACGGTGGCAGGTGCGACTTTCTCCGGGCGGTTGAGGACGTTCGACACGGTTCCTACAGAGACTGCCGCCGCCACGGCCACGTCTCGTACGCTCGCTGCCAACTTGACACTCCTCTTCTCGGCTGTCGCGAGTGTATCCTCATGCCCCGGCGCGCTTGCGCAAGCTCGCCCGTACACTTAAGCTTGAAACGATTCATAACTAACTGCGGTGCCATGCTGCATTTCCGAAGGAGCGCGTCGACGATGGCCAGCCCCACCCGCGTCTGCTTCCAGTTGCAGGTGCACGCCGAGCTGCTCGAGGAATACCTCGCTCGCCACCGCGCCGTTTGGCCCGAGATGCTGCGTGAGATCGAAGCATCCGGGCGCCGCAACTACTCGCTGTTTCTTGCAGACGAGGGTCGACTGATCGGCTACTACGAGACCGACGACGACGCCGCCGCACAGAGTTACCTCGCGCAGTCCGAGATTGCGACGCGCTGGGAATCGGAGATGGCGAGGTTCTTTGTCGGCCTCGACGGGCGCCCTGATCAGGCCGCGACTCCGCTTACCGAAGTCTTCAATCTGGCGGAGCAGCTCTCTGCCGCAGCATCCGATAACGAAAGCAGTGCATCATGAGCATCCTCTCCTCCGACGTCCTCGCCGAGCTCGAGAAGCAGTCGATCGAGCTTCCCAGCTGGGCTTTCGGCAATTCGGGCACCCGCTTCAAGGTGTTCGGCACGCCCGGCACGCCCCGCGACCCGTGGGAGAAGATCGCCGATGCTGCCCAGGTGCACAAGTACACCGCTCTCGCGCCAGCGGTCGCGCTGCACATCCCCTGGGACTTGGTCGACTCGTACGACGACCTGCGCAAGCACGCCGAGGATCACGGCGTCTCACTCGGAACCGTCAACTCGAACACCTTCCAGGACGACGACTACAAGTTCGGCGCACTGACGCACGAAGACGCAGCGATCCGCCAGAAGGCGATCGACCACCACCTCGCCTGCATCGACGTGATGGACGCGACCGGCAGTCGCGACCTGAAGATCTGGCTCGCCGAGGGGTCGAACTACCCCGGCCAGGCCGACCTCCGCGGGCGCCAAGACCGCCTCCAGGACTCGCTGCAGAAGATCTATGCGCGCCTCGGCGACGCTCAGCGCCTGGTGCTCGAGTACAAGTTCTTCGAGCCTGCGTTCTACCACACCGATGTTCCGGACTGGGGAACGTCATACGCGCAGGTCGCCTCGCTCGGTGACAAGGCGATGGTCTGCCTCGACACCGGACACCACGCCCCCGGCACCAACATCGAGTTCATCGTCATGCAACTGCTGCGCCTCGGCAAGCTGGGCTCGTTCGACTTCAACTCGCGTTTCTATGCCGATGACGACCTCATCGTCGGCGCGGCCGATCCCTTCCAACTGTTCCGGATCATCTTCGAAGTCATCCGCGGTGGCGGTCTCAACAACCCCGATGTCGCGTTCATGCTCGACCAGTGCCACAACGTCGAGGACAAGATCCCCGGACAGATCCGCTCGGTGCTGAACGTCCAGGAGATGACAGCTCGCGCATTGCTCGTCGACAAGGACGCACTCACTGCCGCTCAGAAGTCGGGCGATGTGCTCGCCGCAAACGCGGTGTTCATGGATGCCTTCTACACCGATGTGCGCCCGGCATTGGCCCAATGGCGCGAGTCGCGCGGACTCGCTGCTGACCCGATGGCGGCCTACGCGGCATCCGGCTACCAGCAGCAGATCGCGGCCGATCGCGTCGGCGGCGTCCAAGCAGGCTGGGGCGCGTAAGCCGCCGCAGCCTCTGTCAGGCGTCGACGACCGTCAGCGCGGCGCCGGTCTCGCTGACCTCGCGGCGCTGCTCGTCGTCGATCCGCGCATCGGTGATGATCTCGTCGAACTCATCGAGTTCGGCGAACCCGCAGAATGAGCGCACGCCGAACTTGGTCGCCGTCACCGCAAGGATCCGACGCTGCGCTGCGGCGATCATGGCTCGCTTCACAGCGGCTTCGGCAGGAATCGTCGTGGTAGCACCGTCTGCGGTCACACCGTTAGCACCGATGATGGCGAGATCGACGTTGAGGCCGCTCAGCTGAGCCCTGGTCCATTCGCCGACTGTCGCCTGGGTCAGGTTGCGCACTCGCCCCGGCAGCAAGAGTGTGGTGAGCGACTCGTGCCCCACCAGCAGCCGAGCTGCCGGCAGGTTGTTCGTCACGATCATCAGCTTGCGATTCGGGGGAAACACCTCGGCGAGGCTGAGGATGAGCGCTCCCGAATCGAGCAGTACGACGCCGTCCTGCGGAAGCCTTTCCACCACGACCCTGGCGATTCTCGAGCGCTCGACCGCTTCGGTGCTTCGCCGATCCGGCAGCGAGAGCTCGAACGGAAGCGTGCGAATCAACCGCGCCCCGCCGTGCTGGCGGCGCAGCATTCCCTCGCGCTCAAGGTCGTCCAGGTCGCGACGAATCGTCGCTGACGTCACGCCGAGCCGGGCACTCAAGAGCGCGACCGAGACGCGCCCGTCGCCGGCACTCGCCTCAGCGAGAATCGCCTGTCGGCGTTCAGCAGGGTACATCCATGTCTCCTGTCGGGACGGTACGAACATTAGCATGCCTGTTCGATATTGATTGAACCTTACCGCATGCCTGTTTATTTTCATTTGATGCCCGAAGCTGTTGCAAATTCGTCGATTTCCGGTCAAGATGGTCATCGCATCACATGAGCGCCCTGTTCCAGGCCATCGAACACCCGCACAACGACGTCGACTCTGGGACAACTCAACGACGAAAGGTTCATCATGAAGGCGATCTCCCGTAGAAAGCGTTGGTTGGCATCCGCGGCCGTCCTGTCCTCCACGGCAATGGCCGTGAGCGGCTGTGCCGGTGCCGGTGGAGGCGGTGGTGGCGGCGGCGACGGAGAGACGACGACACTCACCCTCGCCACTGTGAACAATCCTCAGATGAAGGACATGGAGGAGCTCAAGGGCGAGTTCGAGGCCGAGCACCCCGACATCAAGGTCAACTTCATCCAGATGGAGGAGAACGATCTTCGCGACGCCGTCACCAAGGACGTCGCCACGAAGGGCGGACAGTACGACATCGTCACCGTCGGCAGCTACGAGGTTCCGATCTGGGGCCAGAACGACTGGCTCGTCGATCTCAGCGACCTGGCTGCAGACACCGAAGGCTATGACGTCGACGACATCCTCGCCCCTGTCCGCGAAGCGCTGACGGTGAATGACCAGCTCTTCGCCGTTCCGTTCTACGGCGAGAGTTCCTTCCTCATGTACAACAAAGAGATCTTCGACGACGCCGGTGTCGCGCTCTCTGAGCGCCCGACCTGGCAGGAGGTCGCCGACGCGGCGAAGGCCGTCGACTCCGATGATGTCGCCGGAATCTGCCTGCGCGGTAAGCCCGGCTGGGGCGAACTGTTCGCTCCGTTGACCACCGTCGTTCAGACGTTCGGAGGCAACTGGTTCGACGAGGACTGGAACGCGCAGGTCAACAGCCCCGAGTTCACCGAGGCCGTGCAGTTCTACACCGACCTCGTCAAGGACGCAGGCCAGTCCGACCCCGTGTCGACCGGCTTCACCGAGTGCCTGAACCTGTTCGGTCAGGGCAAGGCGGCCATGTGGTACGACGCGACATCGGCGGCAGGATCTGTCGAGTCTGCCGAGCTCAGCGAGATCGCCGGGAACGTGGGATACACGCACGCCCCCGTCGTCGAGACCGAGGAATCGGGCTGGCTGTGGGCGTGGAACCTCGCCATCCCGCAGACCTCCAAGAAACAAGAGGCCGCCTGGGAGTTCGTGAGCTGGGCCACCAGTAAGGACTACATCAACCTCGTCGGCGAAGAGCTCGGCTGGAGCCGCGTTCCCCCTGGGTCGCGCGAGTCCACATACGAGATCCCCGAGTACCAGGAGGAAGCGGGCGCTTTCGCTGCGCTGACGAAAGACATCATGACCTCCGTGAACCCGAAGCAGCCGGGCGTCAACCCCCAGCCGGGGGTGGGAATCCAGTACCTCACGATCCCTGAGTTCCAGGACCTCGGCAACCAGGTCTCGCAGGAGATCGCTGAGGTGTTCGCTGGTCGCGCCACCGTGGAAGAGGCGCTGGAGGCCGGGCAGAAGCTCGGCGAACAGGCCGGAGCCGCGCAGAAGTAGGGGCCCGTGGGGCGGCGGCCGACCCGCCTCCCCACTTCCCTTCCATCCCCGCCCGAGGAGACACGCATGACCACCGCACTCGTCACGGTCCCGCCTGAAGCGAAGCGCCGACGCATCCCGAAGCGCCAGCTCACCACGCGCGACCGTCGCTCACTACGACTGGCACGCGCGCTGGTGTGGCCCGCACTCATCGCCGCGATCGTGATCACCCAGGTTCCGTTCCTGGTGACGATCTACTACTCGATGCAGCGCTGGAACCTGCAGCGCCCTGGCGATCAGGCCTTCGTCGGCCTCGAGAACTACGCGAAGGTGTTCAGCAACGGCATCTTCGTCGAGTCCCTCATCGCGACGGTGCTCATCACCGGCGGATCTGTACTGTTCTCGGTGATCCTCGGCCTCTTTCTCGCGGTGCTGCTCGATCGCAAGTTCCTCGGCCAGGGCCTCGCCCGCACGCTGCTGATCACGCCCTTCCTGATGATGCCGGCTGCAGCCGCTCTGATCTGGAAATGGTCCATGCTCGACGCGAACGTCGGCATGGTCAACTGGCTG
>JBEBSN010000003.1:0-59819 GCA_040394295.1 Microbacterium sp. | reverse complement strand
GTTTTCTCAGGTGATCAGGCGACGACGCCTGCGAGCACGTCGTGCAATTCCTTCGCTTCTGCGTCGTTCACGGAGACGACCAACCGGCCGCCACCCTCAAGGGGAACGCGCACAATGATCAGTCGCCCCTCCTTAACAGCTTCCATGGGCCCGTCTCCGGTCCTCGGCTTCATCGCTGCCATCGTGGCTCCCTTTCCCTCGGTGGTATGCATCAAGTTTATCGGTATGCTTCGGCCCCGGCGCGCGCGACGGATAACAGCGTGTTAATTCATCGTCACGGCACCTGCCAGAACTGATTGCCCAGCGCGTAGACGTGATAGATCCACAGCCACTGCCCTAAGAGGCACAACGCCAGAACGCCGATGCGGTAACCGCGTGAGCGCGGCACCGCGACCGCTCCCCATAGCGGAGTGAGCGGCATCAGCAGACGGAATGTGCTCGACTGCGGAAAGAACACCGCCAGCAGATACAGCAGATAGCTCGCACTCCACAGCCGCAGATCTGTGCCGAGTCTTCTCACCTGCGGCGAGAACAGCAGTACGGCGAGCGCGCTGAGGACAAGCATCGCGAGGGCGACGAGCCCCCACCACCCCGGCATCGCCCACTGCGTGAACCAGAACTGTGCGGCCTGCACCCACCCGTCGAACGGGATGAATCCCCCGTCGCCTCCTGAGATCCAGTTGCGACGCCACGACAGTTCGGTCGCCAGATAGGCACCGGGATCACCCGTCACAAGCCCTGCGACGACCTGCCACGAGAAACCGGTCGCCGTCGCCAGCATTCCCAGCGCGACGATGTGTGCGATCTCGCGAACAGGAAGCGGGTCCGTCCGGCGTCGAGTCCAGCGAAGAATGCCGTAGAGGCCCAGATACAGAGCGAACGCCAGAATGCCCGGTCGAGTGAACGCCATGACGAGGATGAACGGATAGAGCCAGCCGTAACGACGCCGAGCGACGAGATCGAGCGCGACCAGCAGCAGCAGCACGAACAGCGTCTCGGCGTAGCCCACCTGGAACAATGCCGCCAGCGGCCCCCAAGCGAAGAAGGTGACCGCCCAAAGCGCGGCCGAGGCGCCGATGCGTCCGTGCAGCAGTCGGTACAGCATCACGCAGGCAAAGAATCCGGCTACCAGTGAGACCAGCATCGCGCCCGCACCCCATGAGCCCAACGGCCAACCGATGATCTGCGCCACGTACGCGTACACAGGCATGAACGCCCAGGCGTTCTCGGCGACCTGTCCTGACTCGGTGAGCGGGAGTTGCGACGGATACCCCGCGTACGCCACGAGCCAGTACCACTGGGCGTCCCAGCCGAGCACGAACTTGTCGATGCTCGCGTCCGCGCCGAAACGGGAGTCGGGACCGGAGAGCTGAGCGGCGAGATGGAGCAAAGCGGTCGTCGCCAGCCGCGCCAAGACATAGATCGCCGCTATACGCGCGATGACGGGCGTGTGTGCCGCTCGCCGTGCGGCAGAGATCAGGCTGCGGTGAGCCACGCCCGCAAGCCCCGCTCGACCGCATCGATCTGTGCGAGAGGCACTCGCTCCTCATCGTGGTGTGCGAGGTGCGGATCGCCAGGGCCGTAGTTGACCGCGGGGATCCCGAGGGCAGAGAAGCGGGCGACATCGGTCCACCCGTACTTCGGACGAGGAACAGCCCCGACAGCCGCAACGAACTGCTGAGCAATGGGAGCATCCAGGCCCGGCCGCGCGCCCTCGGCGGAATCGGTGATCTCGACGTCGAAGCCCACGAGGACTCCACGCACATGCGCTTCCGCATCAGCCGCCGTCTTACTGGGCGCGAATCGGTAGTTCACCTCGACCTCGCAGAGGTCGGGGATGACGTTGCCGGCGATACCGCCGGTGATGCGCACGGCGCTGAGGCTCTCGCGGTAGGCAAGGCCTTCCACCTGCACCTCTTTGGCGCGGTACTCGGCCAGTCGCGACAGGATCGGTGCGGCCGAGTGGATGGCGTTCTCGCCGATCCAGGCCCGTGCGCTGTGTGCGCGCACGCCGCGAGTGCGAACGACCGCGCGAAGGGTGCCGTTGCATCCGCCTTCGACCTGTCCGTTGGACGGCTCACCGAGGATGGCGAAATCTGCGGCGAAGAGATCAGGCCGCTCTGCCGACAGCAGGTTCAAGCCGTTCAAGGACGCTGCGACCTCTTCGTTGTCGTACCACATCCACGTGATGTCGACCACGGGCTCAGTGAGCTCGGCGGCGAGCTTGAGCTGCACCGCTACGCCGGCTTTCATATCGACCGTGCCTCGACCCCAGAGATGGGGCTCACCGTCGATCTCGATGTCACGGGTGGGCACGTTGTCGTTGATGGGGACAGTGTCGATGTGCCCGGCGATCACGACGCGCTGGGCCCGACCGAGGTTGGTGCGCGCGACTATCGTGTTGCCGTGCCGGATGACTTCCAGGTGCTCCAGTGGGGCGACTGTTTCCTCGATCATGTCGGCCAGAGCTTTCTCGGAGCCGGAGACGCTGGGAACATCGCAGATCGCGCGGGTGAGTTCGACGGATGACGTGGTCAGATCGAGCAGCATTCGTCCAGCCTACGGCGCTCAGCCATCACGCCGAAGACCGGTAGCGTATGAGATATGAGCAACGAGCGCACTGTATGGGGTACCGGCCTGACCACGATTGCCGCAGATGGCACCGTCCTGGACGCCTGGTACCCGCATGTGGGCGCTGGGGTTCTTCCCGACGAACGCACGTTGACCGACGCTGAGGCCGAATCGCTCGACGCCTTCGCCGGTACCGACGAACGTCGCAACGTGACGATCGAGACCGTGGCGCTGCAGATCGACCTCGACGCAGCTCCCGCCTCGACCGCCGATGCATACCTGCGTCTGCACGCGCTCTCGCACCTGCTCGTGCGCCCGAACGAGCTCAATCTCGACGGGATCTTCGGGCACTTGCCCAACGTCGCCTGGACCAACGCCGGCCCCATGCACCCGGTCGACGCCGCACGTCTGCAGCCTCAGATGCGCCGTCACGGCATTCAGGTGCAGGGGCTCGACAAGTTCCCTCGCCTGACCGACTACGTCCAGCCCGAGGGAGTTCGCATCGCTGACGCGGCGCGGGTGCGACTCGGTGCGCATCTCTCCCCTGGCACCACCGTCATGCACGAGGGCTTCGTGAACTTCAACGCAGGCACCCTCGGCCCCGTCATGGTCGAGGGCCGCATCTCACAGGGAGTCGTTGTCGGAGCCAACAGCGACATCGGCGGCGGCGCATCGATCATGGGCACGCTCTCCGGCGGCGGCACGGTTCGTGTCTCCATCGGCGAGCGCACGCTGCTCGGCGCGAACGCCGGGCTCGGCATCGCTCTCGGCGACGACTGCGTGCTTGAGGCCGGTGTGTATGTCACCGCCGGGTCGAAAGTCGTGCTCGTCGACGGTCCGACGACAGCTGATGGCTCCAAGCGCGTGGTGAAAGCAGCAGAGCTGTCGGGCCAGAACGGTCTGCTCTTCTGGCGCAACTCTGTCAGCGGTGCCATCGAGGCCAAGCAGCGCGCGGGTGTCGGCATCACGTTGAACGAGGCGCTGCACGCCTGACACGCCGCGGTATGGGCGCATGCAGATTCGAGCATGCGGCAACTGGTAGCATTGAACAGTTGTCCAGATCGCTTGAGGCAACTGCGTCGTCGTCACGGGGTCTTTTCGACCGAAGCGAGCTCAACAGCTCCTCCACCAGTTGGCGTTTCGAACGGCGAACCTCTGCGCACTTCCTGTGCGCGGTCGCCCATCACCCGAACCATGCGCGCTGAAGCGCGCTCACGGAGTACCACTATGCCTACCTTTATCGAACTCGGCGTGCCCGCACGCCTGGCTGATGTCCTCGCCGCTGACGGCAAAACCGAAGCCTTCGCCATCCAGCGCGACACACTTCCCGATTCACTCGCCGGACGCGACCTGCTCGGTCGCGGACGCACCGGCAGCGGAAAGACCATCGCTTTCGCCATCCCCCTGGTCGCACGCCTGAGCGCGTCGAACAGGAAGACCAGACCGCAACATCCCCGCGGTCTGATTCTCGCGCCGACGCGCGAGCTTGCCACCCAGATCGCCGCGACCGTCACACCTCTGGCCACGGCCGCGGGACTGCGCGTCACCACGATCTTCGGCGGCGTCAGCCAGCGCCCGCAGGAGCAGGCGCTGCGCGGCGGCGTCGACATCGTCGTCGCGTGCCCTGGCCGCCTCGAAGACCTGATGAAGCAGAGACTCGTCAACCTCGACTCGGTCGAGGTCGCCGTGCTCGATGAGGCCGACCACATGGCCGATCTCGGATTCCTCCCCGGAGTCACTCGGATTCTCACCGCGACACCGGCGGGCGGACAGCGTCTGCTGTTCAGCGCGACGCTCGACCGCGGCATCGATTCCCTCGCACGCCGGTTCCTGTCCAACCCGGTCAGCCACGAGGTCGACGAGTCCAGCGTGCCCGTCGGAGAGATGACGCACCGTGTCCTGGTGACGACCTCGACCGAGCACAAGACCGCGCTCGTTCGCGACCTGGCATCCGGCACCGGCCGCCGCATCCTGTTCACCCGCACCAAGCATCAGGCGAAGAAGCTGGCCAAGCAGCTGACGGCTGCAGGCGTTCCCGCGGTGGACCTGCACGGAAACCTCTCGCAGAACGCCCGCGAGCGCAACCTCAGCGCGTTCTCGGCCGACCCGGCAGACGGTGGCGTGCGCGTGCTGGTGGCGACGGACGTCGCTGCCCGCGGGGTGCACGTCGACAACGTCGATCTGGTCGTACACGTGGATCCTCCTATGGAGCACAAGGCATACCTGCACCGTTCGGGCCGCACCGCCCGCGCTGGCGCCGCCGGCACAGTCGTCACGGTCGTTCTTCCTGAGCAGCGCCGCGACGTGAAAGACCTGCTGCGCAAGGCCCAGATCTCGGCCGAGCTCGAAGCAGTCACCTCTGCGATCTCTGACGAGCTCATCGGCGAGCGTGCCCCGCACGTGCGCCCTGCTCCCGTGCAGCCGCAGCAGAGCCAGCAGGCGCGCAAGCCCCGCACGGGCTCGCAGTCGCGTTCAGAGAGCGGCTCGACGAACACTCCCCCCGCTCGACGCCGGCGTCCTCGTCCGGCCGGGCAGGGCGCTCAGGGCGGCCAGCCGCAGCGTGCAGGCCAGGGTCAGCGTTCCTCAAGTGGTCAGCGCTCTTCGAACGGTCAGCGATCGCAGAGCGGTCGTGGCGGCTACGCCGCCCGCTGAGCTGGAACAGCTCTGACCCCAGGTCATCAGAAAGAGGCGCTGCCGCTCGATCTCGAGTGGCAGCGCCTCTTCTTGTGATGCCGCGCGCTCAGCGCGTCGGGAACTGCCGTTCCGCTGCTCCTGTGTACAGCTGCTGCGGGCGACCGATCTTGGTCTGCGGGTCGAGGTTCAGTTCGCGCCACTGTGCGAGCCAGCCGGGCAGGCGGCCGATGGCGAACAGCACGGTGAACATGCGCGTCGGGAAGCCCATCGCCTTGTAGATGACGCCGGTGTAGAAATCGACGTTCGGGTAGAGGCGACGCTCTTTGAAGTAGTCGTCGGCGAGCGCGATCTCTTCGAGCTCCTTGGCGAGATCCAGAAGGGGGTCGGTCACGCCGAGCTCGCGCAGCACCTCGTCGGCGGCTTCCTTGACGAGTTTGGCGCGCGGATCGTAGTTCTTGTAGACCCGGTGCCCGAAGCCCATCAGCTTCACGCCCTCTTCTTTGTTCTTCACCCGCTCCACGAAGCGTGCAACGCCCTGACCGGAATCACGAATCTGGCCGAGCATGGTGAGGACGGCTTCGTTCGCACCACCGTGGAGCGGACCGGAGAGCGCCTGGATGCCCGCGGAGATCGAAGCGAACTGATTCGCGCCGGTCGAACCGACCAGACGCACCGTGGATGTGGAGGCGTTCTGCTCGTGATCTTCGTGCAGGATGAGCAGCAGCTCAAGAGCCTTCGACATCACCGGGTTGACCTCGTAGGGCTCCGAGTGCACGCCGAAGTTCAGCTTCAGGAAGTTGTCGACGAAGCTCAGCGAGTTGTCGGGGTACAGGAACGCCTGACCGACGCTCTTTTTGTGTGCGTAGGCAGCGATGACGGGCAGCTTCGCGAGCATGCGCACCATGTTGAGTTCGACGTGTTCGGGGTTGTTCGGGTCGGTCTGACCCTCGTAGTAGGTCGACAGCGCTGCGACCGCCGAAGAGAGCACCGACATCGGGTGCGCAGTGTGCGGGAGCGCGGAGAAGAAGTGCTTGATGTCTTCGTGAAGCAGCGTGTGGCGTCGGATGCGGTCGTCGAAGTCTGCCAGCTCGGAAGCTGAGGGCAGTTCGCCGTAGATGAGCAGCCAAGCCACCTCGAGGTAGCTGCAGCTCTTCGCGATCTGTTCGATCGGATAGCCGCGATACCGGAGAATTCCCTGGTCGCCATCGATGAAGGTGATGCTCGACTTCGTCGACGCGGTGTTGACGAAGCCGTAGTCGAGGCCGGTGTGGCCGGTCTGCTTCGTCAGCGTCGAGAAGTCGATGCTGTCGACACCCGCCGTTCCGCGCAGTACAGGGAATTCTGCGGTGGTTCCCCCGACCGTGAGAGTCGCTTTCGCCTGCTGATCTCCCGCTGCACTCACGCGGTCCTCCTTGTACGTCCTGTTCGACCCGGTCGGTCTGATTCGTCGTGGGCGATGCACTGCGCTGGACGCGTGGTCGCACCTGGAGCGAATCGCCTCTACAGCCTAGTCGCCGCATTGGCCTACTGTGACATCCGCCAAGAGATGGCGAAAATGTGTTGTCGAAAGCTACAGCCCGTGGCTGCGCAAACGTCGCGCGCCTTCCGCAACGCGCTCAAGCGGCGCCGTCAACGACACACGCACATGCTGGGTGGAATCGGCACCGTAGAACGGCCCAGGTCCAGCGAGGATCCCGAGGCGGGCCAGTCGGTCCATCGACTCCCAGGCATCCTTCCCCTCGGTCACCCAGAGGTAGAGACCCGCCTCTGAGCCGTCGATTCTGAATCCAGCCGACTCCAGAGCTGGACGAAGCAGATCTCGTCGGGAGCGATACAGCTCTTTTTGCGCCGCAACGTGCTCGTCGTCCCTCAGAGCGACGGTCATCGCGTACTGCACGGGGGCGGGGGGCATCAGACCCAGGTGCTTACGCGCGGTCAGCAGGTCGCCCACGATACGCGAACAACCGGCAACGAAGGCTGCGCGGTAGCCGGCCAGATTCGATTGCTTGCTGAGCGAGTAGACGCTGAGCAGGCCCTGACGGCTTCCTGCTGCAGCGCGAGGGTCGAGAACCGATGGCACCCGCTCCTGCGCCCAGCGCCCGTCCCAACCGAGTTCGGCGTAGCACTCGTCACTGGCGAGCACCGCTCCGAGCTCTCGTGCCCGAGCGACGGCGACGGCGAGTTCATCGACTGTCCAGGTGCGCCCGTCCGGGTTTCCCGGGGTGTTGATCCAGATGAGCTTCGCACCCTCCGGCCACTTCGCAGGGTCATCTTCGGCGACGGGAGTCGCACCGACGACCCGTGCACCCACCTCATAGGTCGGGTAAGCGACGCGCGGCATGACAACGATATCGCCGGCACCGAGGCCGAGCAGGGTCGGCAGAAGTGCCACCAGCTCTTTTGAGCCGATCGTCGGCAGGACGTTCTTCACTGTGAGATCAGGGACGCCTCGACGTCGTGCGTACCAGTCGACGATCGCCTCTCGGAGAGCAGGAGTGCCGAGAGTCTGAGGGTAGGCGTGCGCATCGGTCGCGTCGGCGAGTGCGCGCCGGATGATCTCCGGTGTCGGATCGACGGGCGAGCCGATGGAGAGGTCGACAAGACCGTCGGGATGCTCGGCCGCGCGCTCACGGTACGGCACGACAGCATCCCAGGGGTAGTCGGCGAGGTCGCGGACGCCCACAGCGCTTACTCGCCCTGCGGGGGAAGCGCCGTGACGATCGGGTGGTCGTACTTGATCACGCCGACCTTCGCCGCACCGCCGGGCGAGCCGACCTCGTTGAAGAACTCGACGTTCGCCTTGTAGTAGTCAGCCCACTCTTCAGGAAGATCGTCTTCGTAGTAGATCGCCTCGACGGGGCAGACCGGTTCGCACGCGCCGCAGTCCACGCATTCATCAGGGTGGATGTAGAGCATCCGTTCACCCTCGTAGATGCAGTCAACGGGACACTCGTCGATGCAGGCGCGATCCTTGACATCGACGCACGGGAGGGCGATCACATACGTCACACTCCCAGTCTACGACGCGTTCTCCATGCTCTCGCCGCCAGAGGTGGTTTCTGTGGTCGGACGGCGCTGCGGAAGTGACGGCCAGGCGATAGCCAACAGGCTGAGACCGGCGATGAGGTAGATCCAGATCTGACCGAACGGAGTGTTCGGCACGATGATCGAACCACCGGGGCCGGGGCCGGAGATGATCAGCAGCATGCCCAACATCCCGATCGCTGTAGCCAGGGTCGCGGCTCGGTCGTGCGTCAACGCGCGCACCGCGACGAGGAGCGACCCGCAGGCGATTGCGCCGATGATCATCCCGATCGGGATGACACCCCACATGAGGCTGTGCGCGATCGTGCCAGCAGTGCCGTACACGACGCCGACGAGGGCGGCCGCGATCCACGAGACGGCACGAGATATCCAGATGCGCACCATGTGATCTTACGCGGTCACGGCCTCACACCGCCCAGCCGATCAACCGCAGCAGTGCTGCGACTGCGGCCGCCGCGATCACGACCACGAGAAACGACTGGCGAAGGTAGAGCAGTCCCGCCGCAACGAGCACCGCCGGGATCCGTGCATCCACCACCACTGACTGCCCATTTCCGAGCGTCTGCACGGCGACCAGAGCGGCCAGCAGTGCGACCGTCAGCAGATCGGAGATCCGCGCGGGCCTCGGTGCCTCGAGCAGATGCGCGGGTATCAAGTATCCGAAGGCCTTCAGCGCCGCACAGGCGCAGGCGGCCAGCAGGACGGCGCTCCACAGGCTCACGTGCTCGCCCCTCTCGCCTGCGTGGGCTGTGCTGGCCCTTCGCCTTCGAACCAGTTGAACCATCCCACTGCGATCGCGACGACAGCAGCCACGAGCACGGGAAGTCCGGGCATGATGAACGGCGTCAGGGATGCCGCGACGACAGCCGCTGCGACCCCCACCGCTATTGCCTGTCGTTGCTTCAGTCGCGGCCACAACAGCGCGAGGAAAGCCGCGGCTGCCGCGGCATCCAGCCCCCACGCCTTGGGGTCGCCGAGCACATCACCCAGCAGAGCTCCGAGGAGGGTGGTCAGGTTCCATCCGACGAATACGCCGATGCCGGTGACCCAGAAGCCGAGCCTGCGAAGCGAAGGGCTGCTCTGAGCGATCGCCACCGCAGTCGACTCGTCAATGGTCACATGGGCAGCCGCGCTCCGCCGCCAGAAGCCGCTGCCGATTATCGGCGACATGCGCATGCCATAGGCGAGGTTTCGCACGCCGAGCAGCACGGCTGACGCGATCGCAGACGGAAGCGCAGCCATTCCGCCCGCCCCGAGCACGCCGACGAACGCGAACTGCGAGCCCCCCGTGAACATCAGCACGCTCAGCACGCACGTCTGCCAGACATCCAGACCGGATGTCACCGCAAGGGCGCCGAACGAGATGCCGTAGGCGCTGGTGGCCAAGGCGACGCCGACGCCTTCGTGCCACACCTCTCGCCGTTCGTACACTGCACCGCCCGTTCGTTCTGATGAACACCTGAGCACCATTGTGAACGCTGGATGCACACTAGTCAAAGCGAACGACTGTTTGACATACTGAACGCATGGAAGACCTGGGATCACGTATCGGACGCTCCCTGCGCCGCGAGAGGGAATCCGCGGCGATCAGCATCTCCGAACTCGCACGGCGTGCGAGCGTCTCGAAGGCGACCGTCTCACAGCTCGAGAACGGCACCGGCAACCCCAGCGTCGAGACGCTGTGGGCTCTCGGCGACGCATTGGGCATCCCCTTCGCCGTCCTCGTCGACCAACCGGCCAATGTTCCTACCTTGATCCGGGGCGACGGGCTCGATGGCGTGCCATCTGCAGCAGCGCCCTACAGCGCTACGTTGCTCTCCGCCAGTCCCCCTGGCGCACGCCGAGACCTTTACATCATCCGTGCTGAGCCCGGCGAGCCGCGACGATCGCTGCCACACCACGCCGGTACGACCGAGCACGTCGTGCTCATGAGCGGCTCAGCTCGGATCGGTCCCGCCGACGCTCCGATAGAGCTCTTCCCCGGCGACTACCTCACCTACGCGGGAGACGACGCGCACGTGTTCGAAGCGCTGAAGCCGGGCACGAGCGCCGTGCTCATCACCGAACTGCGCTGAGCCGTCCGCGCCCAGGAACGAGAAAAGGCCCCGCCGTCCGGTTTCCCGGCGACGAGGCCCTTCTCAGAAAGCGAATGTCAGGCGTTCGCGTCCTGACGCTTCATGCGCGATGTCTCACGACCGCGAACGGTCTGGTCGAGAATCACCTTGCGGATGCGTACGAACTCGGGCGTGACCTCGACGCATTCGTCGTCACGGGCGAACTCGAGGCTCTCCTCCAGTGTCAACTGACGCGGCGGGGTCATCGACTCGAACGTGTCAGAGCTGGCTGCACGCATGTTGGTGAGCTTCTTCTCTTTGGTTATGTTGACGTCCATGTCGTCGGCGCGCGAGTTCTCGCCGATGACCATGCCCTCGTACACCTCTTGGGTGGGCTGCACGAAGAACGACATCCGCTCCTGCAGAGCGATCATCGCGAACGGGGTGACGACGCCTGCACGGTCGGCCACGATCGAGCCGTTCTGACGCGTGGTGATGTGTCCCGCCCACGGCTCGTAGCCGTGCGAGATCGCGTTGGCGATGCCCGTACCGCGGGTGGTGGTCATGAACTCGGTGCGGAAGCCGATCAAGCCGCGCGAGGGAACGATGAACTCCATACGCACCCAGCCGGTGCCGTGGTTGATCATGTTGTCCATGCGCCCCTTGCGGGCCGCCAGCAGCTGCGTGATCGCGCCGAGGTACTCTTCCGGTGCGTCGATCGTGAGGTGCTCGAAAGGTTCGTGCACCTTGCCGTCGATCTGCTTGGTCACCACCTGCGGCTTGCCGACGGTGAGTTCGAAGCCTTCGCGGCGCATGTTCTCCACGAGAATGGAGAGCGCCAGCTCGCCACGACCCTGAACTTCCCACGCATCCGGGCGTCCGATGTCGACGACCTTCAGCGAGACGTTTCCGATGAGCTCACGGTCGAGGCGGTCCTTCACCATGCGAGCGGTGAGCTTGTGGCCCTTCACCTTGCCCATCAGAGGCGACGTGTTCGTGCCGATCGTCATCGAGATCGCAGGATCGTCGACGTGGATCTGCGGCAGCGGACGGACATCCTCAGGGTCGGCGATGGTCTCACCGATCGTGATGTCTTCGAAGCCGGCGATGGCGACGATGTCGCCAGGCGCTGCGGACTCGGCGGGGTAGCGCTCAAGGGCGCGGGTCTTCAGCAGTTCGGTGATGCGGGCATTGCTGGTGGTGCCGTCGGCACGCACCCAAGCAACCGTCTGCCCCTTCTTCAGGGTTCCGTTGAAGACGCGAAGCAGTGCGAGACGACCGAGGAACGGGCTGGAGTCGAGGTTCGTGACCCACGCCTGCAGCGGCGCCTCGTCATCGTAGGCCGGTGCGGGGATGTGCTCGAGGATCGCGCCGAACAGCGGCTCGAGATCATCGTTGTCCGGCAGCGAGCCGTTGTCAGGACGGTTGAGCGAGGCAGCACCTGCGCGGCCGGACGCGTAGACGACCGGCACGTCGAGCAGCGCATCGACATCGAGGTCAGGCACATCGTCGACGAGGTCGGACGCCAGGCCCAGCAGCAGGTCGTGTGCCTCTTCCTCGACCTCGGCGATGCGGGCATCAGGACGGTCGGTCTTGTTGACCAGCAGGATCACCGGAAGCTTCGCTTCCAGCGCCTTGCGCAGCACGAAGCGCGTCTGCGGCAGCGGGCCCTCGGACGAGTCGACGAGAAGCACCACGCCATCGACCATCGACAGGCCGCGCTCGACCTCCCCACCGAAGTCGGCGTGACCGGGGGTGTCGATGACGTTGATCGTGACATCGCCGTCCGTCGCGTGCACACCCTTGTAGGTGATCGCGGTGTTCTTGGCGAGGATCGTGATGCCCTTTTCGCGCTCCAGGTCATTCGAGTCCATGGCGCGCTCATCGACGTGAGCGTGTTCACCGAAGGAGCCCGTCTGACGGAGCATCGCGTCCACGAGGGTGGTCTTGCCGTGGTCGACGTGCGCGACGATTGCGACATTGCGGAGGTCAGAACGAAGGGCGTGCGCCATGCAAGATTCCTAAAAAGGTGGGGAAATTTGAGAAGCCGATCCCTGAGCCTGTCGAAGGGCCGACGTTACAGGATATCGCAAGATCGCTGACCACTCTCTGAGCGCACGGATGAACGCTCCCGTAACATCGGGCTGTGATCCGTCGACGAGCTCAGGGAACGAGCATTTCCCTCTCCCCCGCGCCTTCGCGTGCGCACATCTGGTGGGAGATCACGATCGTGCTGGCGCTCGGGCTCGGAGAGTCTGCTATCTATTCCATTGTGCAGCTCACCTACCGGCTGACGGATACGACACCGCTCGCCGATCAGACCACGACACTGAACCCCTCGCGCAGCGACAGAGAGATCTTCGACCTCATCTACCAGCTGCTCGGCGTCGGATTCTCGATAGTCCCGGTACTGCTGGTGTGTTTCCTGCTCTGGCAGTCGTCACGCCCACACCTCGGCGCCCTCGGCCTGGACGGCACGCGGCTCGGTCGAGACAGCGGTCATGGCATCCTGCTGGTTCTAGCCATCGGCATCCCCGGAATCGCGCTCTACGTCGTCGGGCGAACACTCGGGCTCTTCGTCCTGGTCGATCCTGGCGGGCTCGACCAGCACTGGTGGACGGTGCCTGTTCTGCTACTGTCCGCCGCGCGCGCATCGCTCATGGAGGAGTTCGTCGTACTCGGCTACCTGTTCTTCCGACTGCGGCAGCTGGGGTGGGGCATGTGGCCGATCATCATCGCCACCAGTGTGCTTCGCGCGAGCTACCACCTCTACCAGGGCCCCGGTGCGTTCATCGGCAACCTTGCGATGGGCCTGCTGTTCGGCTGGCTGTTCGCTCGCGCCGGCAGACTGCTGCCCTTCCTCGTCGCACACTTCCTGATCGACGCGGTCGCTTTCGTGGGCTACCCGTGGGCCTCGTCGACGTTCCCCGCCCTATTCGGGCTGCCCCATTGATCGCGCGGGCCGTCGTCGTTTCCCGGGCTTGACCGCCTGATCTTGAGACGCTGCCCTCACCCATTACGATTCCGTTTCATCTCCGCGGCGCGAATCGAATACCGCTCAAGTCGAACTACGCTGACGACATCACGTACCGGAGCTTGTATCAGGCGCCCACCCACGCGCGCGCCGCAAACCGGTTCGATCAGGAGGAAGAACAAGTGAAACGATCACGGATCGCTCTCGGCTTCGCCACGCTCGTGGCCGCGGGCTCCCTCGTCCTCGCCGGTTGCGCCGGCGGCGACAACGCTGGCGACAACGATGAGGGCGCCGCGGGCGCAATTATCACTGCGAACAACACGGAGCCCCAGAAGGGCCTGATCCCCGCCGACACCTCTGAGGTCGGCGGCGGGAAGGTCGTCGACCTCCTCTGGGAGGGCCTGGTGTACTACGACGCCGACGGTCAGACGCAGATGGGCGTCGCTGAATCGATCGAGTCGGACGACAACACCACGTGGACCGTCAAACTCCGCGAAGACGCCGTCTTCAGCGACGGCACCCCGGTGCAGGCGCACAACTTCGTCGACGCGTGGAACTACGCCGCGAACATCGACAACGCGCTCGACAATCAGTACTTCTTCGGCGCCATCGAAGGGTTCAGCGAGACCGAGCCCGTCGAAGAGATGTCGGGTCTGACCGTCGTGGACGAATACACCTTCACGGTCGCTGCCACCCCGGACTTCCCTGACCGCCTCGGATACTCCGCCTACTACCCGCTCCCAGACATCGCATTCGAGGACATGGACGCGTTCGGTCAGAACCCGATCGGTAACGGTCTGTACATGCTCGAGGGTGAAGGCGCGTGGAAGCACGATGAGTCGATAAGCCTCGTAAAGAACGACGCCTACGTCGGCCCGCGCGAAGCCAAGAACGACGGCGTGTTCTTCAAGATCTACGCATCGCTGGATGCCGCGTACAGCGACCTGCAGGGTGGCAACCTCGACGTCCTCGACCAGATCCCGGACACCGCGTTCTCGGTGTTCGAGTCCGACCTCGGCGACCGTGCGATCAACCAGGCCGGCGCGCTGATCACAACTCTCGCCATCTCCACCAACCTGCCGCACTTCGGCATGGACGAGGAGGGCAAGCTGCGTCGTCAGGCGCTGTCGCTCGCCGTCGACCGCGAGCAGATCATCGACGCGATCTTCGAGGGAACGAACATCCCCGCGAAGGACTTCACCTCGCCCGTCGTCGACGGTTACACCGAGGACCTCGCGGGCGGCGACGTTCTTGATTTCGACGCGGAGCGCGCCGCGGACCTGTGGGCCCAAGCGGACGCCATCTCACCGTTCGAGGGCACGATCGAGGTCGCGACGAACAGTGACGGCCCGCACCAGGTCTGGGTTGAGGCTGTCGCCAACCAGTGGAAGAACAACCTCGGAGTGGATTCCGCACCGAAGCTGTACCCGACCTTCGCGGCATTCCTCGACGACCGAGAGGCCGACGTGGTCGGCGGACCTTTCCGCGCAGGCTGGCAGGCCGACTACCCGGGTGCGTACAACTTCCTTCAGCCGCTGTACTTCACCAACGCGAGCTCGAACCACGGCTTCTACTCGAACCCGGAGTTCGACGCGCTGCTGGACGAAGCAGTGTCGACGTCCGACCACGAAGAGTCGATCGCGAAGCTGCACGAAGCGCAGGAAATCCTCCTCGCCGACCTGCCCTCGATCCCACTGTGGTACCAGGGCACGACCGGCGGCTTCAGCGAAGACGTCGACGGCGTCCAGTTCGGCTGGAACTCCGTCCCGATCTTCAACGAGATCACCAAGAAGTAAGCTGTGACGACGAGGCCCCGGGAGTCCCGGGGCCTCGTCTGGCTGTCGTCCCTGCGCCTCGCGCAGAACCATAGGAGCAACTCCACACCATGATCTTCCGGTCCGCGCGGATGCCGTCGGCGCAAAGGGGCGCTCGCGCATGCTGAGATACATCCTCCGTCGCCTGCTGCAGGTGATCCCCGTCCTCCTGGGCACCACCCTCCTCATCTACTGGATGGTCTTCGCCATGCCGGGTGACCCGGTGGCGGCGCTGTTCGGCGACAAACAACCCAGCGAGGCGCTGCTTGAGCGTGTGCGCGCGCAGTACAACCTCGATCAGCCGTTCATCGTGCAGTATCTGCTGTATCTGAAGGGGATCTTCGTCGGCGACTTCGGCATCAGCTTCTCGGGAGAGCCGGTCGCGCAGATCCTCGCGCGCTCATTCCCTGTCACGCTGACCCTCGCCGTCATGGCGATCGCAATAGAACTCGTTCTCGCCGTAATCATCGGTCTGTTCTCCGGTCTACGCAAGGGCAAGCTGTTCGACAACATCAACCTGATCATTGGCCTGCTGTTCCTCAGCGTGCCGATCTTCGTGGTGGCTTTTATCGCCCAGTTCGGATTCGGCGTGAAACTCGGTTGGTTCTCGCCGACGGTAGGCGCGGGCGCCCCGCTGAAGGACCTGCTCCTACCCGCCATCGTCCTGGCGGTGAGCCTATACGCCACGAGTATGCGTTTGACCCGCGCATCCGTCATCGACACGCTCAACCAGGACTTCGTGCGCACGGCGTACGCCAAAGGCCTCTCTCGTAGTCGCGTGATCCCGGTGCACGTGCTGCGCAACTCCCTCATCCCCACCATCACCAACACGGCGACCGACTTTGGCACGCTGATGGTGGGCGCCACCGTCACCGAGGGAATCTTCAACGTCCCCGGCGTCGGCAACGTGCTCTTCAACGCCATCCTGAAGGGCGAGAACGCCACGGTCGTCTCCTTCGTCACCGTGATGGTGCTGATCTACCTCGGCGTAAACCTGGTCATCGACCTGCTCTACGCCGTGCTCGACCCGAGGATCCGCTATGCCTGATTCCCCCACTCCCCCGTCACTCGGCATCGGCGAACCGCTGCCGACCCACTTCGTCGCCGCAGTCGACGAGACGCCCGCAGTCGTCGACGCTGTGCGCGTGCGCGAGAAGAAGTCGAACCTATGGACCGACGCGTGGCGGGACATGCGCGTCCGCCCGATGTTCTGGATCTCGGTGCTCATCATCCTGATCGTCGTCCTGGTCTCGTTGTTCCCGTCGCTGTTCACGAACGTCGACCCGCGGGCCGTCGATCTGGCGAAGTCGAATGACGGCCCCGAACCGGGGCATCCGCTGGGCTTCACGAAGCAGGGATACGACACATACTCACGCGTGATCTACGGCGCGTCGACGTCGGTGTCGGTCGGTCTGCTCGTGATCGCCATCACCTTCATCGTCGGCACGCTCATGGGTTCGCTTGCCGGCTTCTTCGGCGGTTTCCTCGACACCCTGCTTTCGCGCGCCGGTGACATCTTCTTCTCAATCCCCTACATCCTGGCCGCCGTTGTGGTCATGAGCGTCCTATCCGATCACCGGAATCCGCTCGTTATCGCACTCGCGATCGGCGGGTTCTCCTGGCCGATCACCGCAAGGATCGTGCGCAGCGAGGTGCTGCGTGTCAAGAATGCCGACTTCGTGATGGCGGCCGGTTCCCTGGGACTGTCACGCGGCGCCACCCTCGTGCGCCACGTGCTTCCCAACGCCCTCGCTCCTGCCATCGTCGTCACTACTCTCTCCCTGGCCGGAGCCATTGTGGCCGAAGCCACCCTGTCCTTCCTCGGCGTCGGGCTGCCGCCCGGGCAGTTCATCAGCTGGGGGAACGACATCAGCGCGGCACAGCTTTCCCTGCGCACGGACCCGATGCCGCTGATCTGGCCGTCGCTCGCCCTCTCCGTCACGGTGCTGGGCTTCATCCTGCTCGGGGAGGTCGTCCGCGACGCCCTCGACCCGAAGGCGAGGGCACGACGATGAACACAATCCGAACCGAACAGGCACCGATCGGCCCCCCGCTGCTCAGCGTCCGAGGGCTGAGGGTAGGTTTCAAGGTCGACAAGCGGATCAACGAAGTCGTCCACGGCGTGGACTTCGACGTCTATCCCGGCGAGACCGTCGCGATTGTCGGAGAGTCCGGATCCGGGAAGTCCACCACTGTGCACGCCCTGATCGATTTGCTCCCTGGGACGGGCAAGGTTACCGGCGGCTCGATCATGTGGAATGGCAAGGAGCTCGTCGGCGCGAACCGTCGCACGATGGAGGCCCTCCGAGGCCGCGAGATCGGGCTGGTCCCGCAGGACCCGATGTCGAACCTGAACCCCGTCTGGTCGATCGGCTTCCAGGTCGAGGAGGCGATCCGCGCGAACGGTCTCGCCCAAGGCCGCGCCGAGGTGCGCCGCCGCGCGATCGCCGTGCTCGAGCAGGCCGGTCTGAAGGATGCCGAAACGCGTATGCGACAGTACCCGCATCAGTTCTCCGGCGGCATGAAGCAGCGCGCCCTCATCGGCATCGGGCTCTCCGCCGACCCGCAGCTGCTGATCGCCGACGAGCCGACCTCCGCGCTCGACGTGACGGTCCAGCGCGTGGTTCTAGACCACCTCGAATCGCGCACGCGCGAACTCGGCACTGCGGTGGTTTTCGTCACACATGACCTGGGGCTCGCCGCAGAGCGCGCACAGAAGCTCATCGTGATGTACCGAGGCAACATCGTCGAGGCCGGCCCGAGCCGCGAGATCCTGGCGAACCCACAGCATCCGTACACGAAGAGGCTGGTGTCGGCCGCCCCGAGTCTGGCCTCGCGCCGCCTTGGCAACGACCCGGCGCTGCCACCTGCACCCGCTGAGTCGTTCGATCTCGCCGCGATCGCGGATGCGGATGCGGATGCGGAGCCCGTCGTGACCTCGCAGCCCATGATCGAGGTCGAGAAACTGACCAAGACCTACAAGCTGCGCACCGGCAACTTCGGGTCGAAGGAGTTCATGGCCGTCTCCGACGCCACCTTTCAGATCCATCGCGGTGAGACCATGGCGCTGGTAGGTGAGTCGGGCTCCGGTAAGTCGACCATCGCGAAGATGGTGCTGCAGATCGAGAAGCCCACCTCCGGGACGATCCGGATCGAGGGCAACGACACCGCCGCGCTCTCCGGGGCGCAACTGTTCGATCTGCGTAGCAGGCTGCAACCGGTGTTCCAGGATCCGTACGGGTCGCTCAATCCGCTCATGAGCATCGGCAACTCGATCGCCGAGCCGTTGAACGTGCACGGAGTCGGAGATCGCTCAAGCCGTCGAGAGCGGGTGCTCGAGCTGCTCGATCAGGTCGCCCTCCCCCGCGCGCTGGCGACCCGATACCCGAATGAGCTCTCCGGCGGACAGCGGCAGCGCGTCGCCGTGGCCAGAGGCCTAGCACTGAACCCCGATATCCTCGTCCTCGACGAGGCCGTGTCGGCACTCGATGTGCTCGTGCAGGCGCAGATCCTCGAGCTGCTCGCGTCCCTCCAGCGAGAGATGGGCCTGACCTACCTGTTCATCACGCACGACCTCGCGGTCGTGAGACTCATCGCCGATCGCGTGTGCGTCATGGAGGCGGGGCGGATCGTCGAGCAGGCCTCGGTCGACGAGGTGTTCGACAACCCGCAACAGCCCTACACGCAGCGCCTGCTCGACGCTATTCCCGGGCGGGACATCGAGCTGGGCGTGTGACGTTCTCGGGCGGGGACAGCGCGATGTGCCCCGCCCGAGGTGTCAAGCGAACGCTTCCACCGGCGGGCACGCACACACCAGATTGCGGTCCCCATAGGCCTGATCGATGCGCCGCACCGGTGGCCAGTACTTGGCTGCGACAAGCGACGGCACGGGGTAAGCGGCGTCTTCTCGTGTGTACGCGTGATCCCACTCCCCCGCGATAAGCGCCGCCGCAGTGTGGGGGGCGTTCACGAGTGGGTTGTCTTCAGCGGGCCAGCGGCCGGATGCCACAGCATCCGCCTCCTGCTTGATCATGATCATCGCCTCGATGAACCGATCGATCTCGCCGATGTCCTCCGACTCCGTCGGCTCGACCATGAGCGTGCCCGGAACCGGGAACGACATCGTCGGGGCATGGAAGCCGTAGTCGATGAGACGCTTGGCGACGTCGTCGACGGTGATGCCCGTGGCCTCTTTGAGCGGACGCAGATCGAGGATGCACTCGTGGGCGACTCGACCGTTCTCCCCCGCGTAGAGCACCGGATAGTGCTCGGCGAGGCGGGCGGCGATGTAGTTCGCCGACAGCACGGCAGCAGCAGTCGCCTCACGCAGCCCCTCAGCGCCCATCATCCGGACGTACGACCACGAGATGGGAAGGATTCCCGCAGACCCGTAGGGAGCACCGGAGACGACGCCCCCGCCGAACTCGTACCCACCCGCGTGCGTGGCACGCTGCTCGAGCGGATGCGACGGCAGGAACGGAGCGAGATGAGCCTTCGCCGCGACCGGGCCCACGCCTGGTCCGCCACCGCCGTGCGGGATCGCGAACGTCTTGTGCAGGTTGAGATGCGACACGTCTCCGCCGAGGTCGCCGAAGCGGGCGTAGCCGAGCAGCGCGTTGAGATTCGCACCGTCGACGTACACCTGACCGCCTGCGTCGTGAACGGCTGCGGTGATGTCGATGACATCCTGCTCATAGACGCCGTGCGTGGAGGGGTACGTGATCATGAGCGCGGCGATCTCGTCGGCGTTGGCGGCGATCTTCGCACGCAGGTCGGCGAGGTCGACATTGCCCATCTCGTCGCACGCGACGACGACGACCTTCATACCGGCAAGAACGGCGGATGCCGCATTGGTGCCGTGCGCCGACGACGGGATGAGGCACACGGTGCGGTGCTCATCGCCGTTCGCGAGATGGTAGCCGCGGATCGCGAGGAGGCCGGCCAGCTCGCCCTGCGAGCCGGCGTTCGGCTGCAGCGAGACCGCGTCATATCCGGTGACCTCGGCCAGCCAGCTCTCAAGCTGGTCGATGAGGTCGAGGTATCCCCCGACGTCGGATGCCGGCGCGAACGGGTGGATACCGGCGAACTCGGGCCAGGTGATCGCGGCCATCTCGGTCGCCGCATTGAGCTTCATCGTGCATGACCCGAGCGGGATCATGCCGCGATCGAGCGCATAATCACGATCAGCGAGGCTCTTCAGGTACCGCATCATGGCCGTCTCGCTGTGATGCACATGGAAGACGGGATGGGTGAGGAAGTCATCCTTGCGCTCAAGGGCACCGGGGATGCGAGCAGTGGTGCCGTCTCCACGCGCATCGAGCACACGCTGCGGTGCGCCGAACAGCGTGCTGACGGTCGACAGTTCGGCGATCGTGGTCGTCTCATCGACCGAGATGCCCACCGTCGCGTCGTCGGCGAGGTGCAGCAGGATGCCGTGCTCGTCATGGGCACGAGAAACGATGGCCGCTGCATCCGAGGTACGCACGCGCAGCGTGTCGAAGAACGTCTCGTTCACGACATCCGCGCCGGCCTGCACCAGCCAGTCGCCGAGCAGCGCCGTCTTCGAGGCGACATCGCTCGCGATCTGTCGCAGACCGTCCGGACCGTGATAGACCGCGTACATCGCTGCCATGACAGCGAGCAGCACCTGTGCCGTGCAGATGTTCGAGGTGGCCTTCTCCCGGCGGATGTGCTGTTCGCGCGTCTGCAGCGAGAGCCGGTATGCGGTCTTACCTTCAGCGTCCACTGACACACCGACCAGGCGTCCTGGCAGTTGTCTTTCGAGGCCCTGACGCACGGCCATGTAGCCGGCGTGCGGACCGCCGAATCCCATCGGCACGCCGAAACGCTGTGTCGTGCCTACTGCGACGTCCGCACCGAGCGACCCGGGAGACGAGATCAGTGTCAGTGCCAGCAGATCCGCCGCGACGACGGCGAGTCCGCCTGCGACGTGGGCGGCGTCTATGACGGCGCTCGGGTCCCAGACGAGACCGGATGCTGCGGGGTACTGCACGAACACGCCGAAGAGCTCATCAGGCAGAGCCTCGCCTGCGACGAGGTCGCGCTCTACGAGTTCGATGCCGAGAGCCGCTGCGCGAGTCTCGAGAAGCGCCTTGGTCTGCGGGAAAGCGTCAGCGTCGACGACGAACACGTTCGACTTCGACTTCGAGCCTCGTCGTGCCAAAAGCATTCCCTCAGCAACGGCCGTCGACTCGTCGAGCATCGACGCATTCGCGGTAGACAGTCCCGTGAGGTCGGCGACCATCGTCTGGAAGTTGATGAGCGCCTCCAGACGGCCCTGCGAGATCTCCGGCTGGTACGGCGTATACGCAGTGTACCAGGACGGGTTCTCGAGGACGTTGCGCTGAATCACGCTCGGGGTGAGAGTGCCGTAGTAGCCCAGGCCGATCATCGAGCGGTTCACCGTGTTGCGTGAGGCGAAGCCGCTCAATTCTGCGAGCGCTTCCGCCTCAGTGGCGGCGTGCGGGATGACCGAGTCGACGGCAGCCTCGGTGTAGATGGCTGCCGGGACGGCCTCGCGCATGAGTGTGTCTACCGGGGCCCCGGCGTCGGCGATGCCAAGGGCCTCCAGCATCGTGCGCTGGGTCTCGGCGGTGGTTCCGATATGACGATCGGCGAATGTGGTCACTGCGAGATCAACCCTCCGTCAGCGCGACGTAGGCGTCGCGGTCGAGCAGCCCGTCAGCGGCACCATCGGCGATCGAGACCTTGATGAGCCAGCCGCCCGCGAAGGGCTCGCTGTTCACGAGCGAGGGGTCATCGACGGCGGCGTCGTTGATCTCGGTGACCGTGCCGGTCAGCGGTGCGTAGAGCTCGCCGACCGACTTGGTCGATTCGATCTCACCGACAGTGGCACCGGCGGCGATCTCGGTGCCTACAGCGGGCAGTTCGACGAAGACGACGTCACCGAGCTTCTCGGCCGCATAGTCGGTGATACCGATGATGGCGACGCCGTCGGCGATCGAGAGCCACTCGTGCTCTTCGGTGTACTTGAGTGCGTTGAGATCAGTCATTTCTTCCTCCGGTAGAAAGGCAGGGCGGTCACGGTCGCGGGGATCTTGGTACCCCGCACATCCAGGAATACTGTGGTTCCCTCCTCAGCCGAGGAGGGGTCAACGAAAGCCATCGCGATCGGATGGCCGAGCGTCGGGCTGAGAGCGCCGCTGGTGATCTCGCCGATCGCCGTTCCATCTTCGGCGACGACCGAGTAGCCTGCGCGGCCCGCCCGCTTGCCATCTGCCTGGAGGCCGACGAGGACACGCTCCGTGTTCTCCGCTTCGACAGTCTCAGGGGTCGAAAGAGCCGACTTTCCGACGAATGACTCCTTGTCGGACGCCACGACTCGCCCGAGGCGGGCCTGAGCGGGCTTGGTGTCGAGCGAGAGCTCATGGCCGTACAACGGCATGCCCGCCTCGAGTCGGAGCGTGTCGCGGGCTGCGAGACCAGCCGGCACGAGGCCGTGTGCCTCACCTGCGGCGTGCACGGCGTCCCAGAGAGCGATGGCGGACTCTGCGCGGACCAGAAGTTCAAATCCATCCTCGCCCGTGTAGCCGGTGCGGGCGATGAGGAGAGAGCCACCGTCGAAGCGAGCGTCTGCCCAGGCATAGTACTTCTGCTCGCCCCACGGGACACTGAGCTCGGTGACGCCCTCGACGGCGGCGACGATCACCTCGGAGGCGGGACCCTGGATGGCGAGCAGTGCGTAGGCGTCGGAGACGTCCTCGACGCCGACACCGCGGCGGCCGTCGGCATCCGACACGATGAGTTCGCTCGTGAAGTCCCGCACGCGCTCGCTGAGCGCGGCCGACACCGCATCACGATTGCCGGCGTTCGAGATGATCAGGAAGCGGTCATCGGCCAAGCGGTAGACGATCACATCGTCGATGATGCCGCCGGTCTCGGCGAGGAGAAGCGAGTACTTCGCCTTGCCTGTCGCCATCGTCGAAAGGCGTCCGGCGAGCGCGTAATCGAGGTACGCCGCGGCGTCTGCACCCTCGACCGTGAACTCCGCCATATGCGAGATGTCGAAGAGACCGGCGGCCTGACGCACCGCGTGGTGCTCGGCGAGGTCAGACGTGTAGCGCACCGGCATCTGCCAGCCGCCGAAATCTGTGAACGACGCACCGAGCGACTCATGTCGCTCGCGAAGTGGGGTGAAGCGGGCCTCAGTCATGGAGTTCTCCCGTGTCGATCGGAAGGATGCCGTACGGAATGCACGGTATCCGAGAACTCCCCCTCTGTCATGGGCCTGAGAGTTTCGCCCTTCGGCATCCGATGCTGAGGCACAGCTCAGCGAGCGGATGACCGAGATGGGCTTTCACCGTCGGCGGATGCGCGAGCATCACTTTTCAGAGCGGCCTGACCTGCGCGGTACGCGATACCTGAGAGATTGGCGGGGAGGCTTGCTCCTTCGGTGCCCGGCTGCATTCACCGGAGCTCTCCCGCACGGGTCGTGGGGCCTGTCTTCAATTGTCGTGCTCAGTCTAGTCGGTGGTGCCGACGCCTGAAGCCTGCCTCTCGGCTCAGCCCTTGACGGCGCCTGCCACCAGACCGCTCGTCATGCGCCCCTGCACGATGACGAAGAAGACGATCACCGGGATCGCGACGATCGCGGATGCGGCCATGACCTGGCCCCAGTTGACTGCCTCCGTCGCGCTCTGTTGCACGAAGCCGCGCAGCCAGAGCGGCAGCGTGCGATTGTTCTCCATGATCACCAGTGCCACGGTGAACTCGTTCCAGCACTGCAGGAATGCGAACACCCCCGAGGCGACGAGCCCCGGAGCCAGCAGAGGCAGTGTGATGCGCATGAACGCCTGGGTGCGGCTGAGCCCGTCGACCATGGCCGCTTCTTCGAGTTCGATCGGGATGCCGGTGACGAAGCCTCTGAGCATCCAGATGGTGAACGGCACGACGGCGGCGACATACAGGATGCTCAACCCGAGAATATTGCTGAGCAGCCCGAGACTCGACATCATCTTGTACTGCGCGATGAACAGGCCCTCGGCCGGCAGCATCTGGATGAGCAGGATCGTGACGATGAAGCTGACACGACCGCGAAAGCGGAAGCGACTGATCGCCACGGAGGCGAGGAATGCGAACAGCAGACAGACGGCGACGGACAACAGCGTCACCGACACGCTCACCGTCAGAGCCGAGAAGAACGCTGGCGTGAGCACCTGCCCGAAGTTGGCCAGCGATCCCCCGAACGGCACGAACGTCGGCGTGGCGGATTCGAGCGTCGCCGACCCGAGCATGGACGAGTTGATCATCCAGTACACAGGGAAGGCCCACGCGATGGCGAGAACCAGTGCGAGCAGACTGAGCAACCACATGCCGAGACGGAAGCGCCGTCGGCGAATCGGGATCACCGTGCCATCAGAGCTGGCGACTCCACGAGTCGGGGCGGGCGGTTCGGCGACGGTCTCAGAGACGATCGTGGAGGTCAATTCGACTCCTCCTTGATGAGGTTTCGCACGTAGAACCAGCTCAGCGCGATGGTGATGGCGAGCACGAAGATCGACATCGCCGCTCCGCCTCCGAAGTCCATTCCGGCAACGCCGGTCTTGTAGATGTACGTGCCGAGCAGGTCGTAATCGGTCGACTGCGGGCCGGCATCCTGCAGGAGGGTGATCTGGGCGAAGACGCGCAGATCCCAGATCAGGTTGAGCAGCAGCACGATCGCGATGACCGGTTTGAGCACCGGGAAGATGATGAAGCGGAAGCGTTCGAAGGCGCTCGCGCCGTCGAGCTGTCCGGCTTCGAGCACTTCTCCGCTGACCTGAGTCAGGCCCGCATATGCGGAGAATGCGACGAAGGGCACAGACATCCAGGTCACGATGATCGAGGCCACCAGGAAGAACAGCAGCGGCGTCGTGCCGATCCAGTTGAACTCGCCGACGTCGACCCCTGGAATCAGGTTGAGCAGGTAGTTGATGACCCCGCGGCGGCGATCGAAGAGCCAGATCCACACGGTCATCGCCGCGATCACCGGCATCGCCCACGCCAGTAGTAGAGCGATCTGCAGGATGAAACGAGCGACAGGATGCACCTTCGTCATCAGCAGCGCGAGCAGCACGCCGACAACGACCGTGACGAACGCGGTGATGAGGCAGAAGAGGATCGAACGGATCGTCACCTCCCAGAACGTGGCGTCCTGGATTATCGAGATGTAGTTGTCGAACCAGACGAACTCCGGCGCTTTGCCTCCGAGTTGCTGCATGGCTCCGTACTTCTGGAAAGAAGTGATCGCCTGCCAGATGACGGGGTAGCCCATACCGAGCAACAGGACGAGAACAGCGCCGAGGATCAGTGCGTAGGGTGCCGCTTTGACCTTCCGTGCAGGTGCCGCCTCGCGCCCCTTCGGCGAGTCAGGAGGACTCGTCTTCGGTGGAGATTCAACAGTTGAGGTCATTTTCACGCGCCAGTCTTTGAAGAGAAGCGGGGGCCAGGCCCGGAAGGACCGTGACCCCCGCGAATGTGTCAGCCGTTGATGATCTTGTCAACCTTGGCGTCGTACTCCTCTGCGAGTGCGGCGATGTCGCCGCCTTCTGCGACCTTTCCGAAGAACTCTTCAAGGATCTTCTGCCCCTCGACTGCCGCCCATCCCGGTGCTGCGGGGGTGAGCTTCGAGTCCAGCGCCGAGTCTACGAGTGCGACAGCGAACTGGTCATCGCCCAGTGCGTCCACGAAGTCGGTGTTCGCCGGGCCCAGGCCGTTCTTGCCGAGCAGCGTCTGGTACTCATCCGAGAAGATGATCCGCAGCAGTTCCTTCGCCCCGGCCTGCTTCTCGCTCTTCGCGGAGATCGCGATGTTCGATCCGCCGGCGAAGACGGGGGCAAAGGTGCCCTCTTCCACGCCCGGCAGCGGGAAGACGCCGAAGGTGTCGTCGTTCCACTCTCGAATCTCAGCGCCCTCTTCATTGTCACCGGTGTAGTCGCCGATCGACCAGTGCGCCCATCCGGGAGCGATGATCGTCGCTGCGCTGGGCGGTGCACCCGTCTTGTCGTCGTTGATGTTGATCCACGGGGTCGAGTCCTGCTCGGTCGCGGGGGCGTTCGAGGCGTTCTCGAACAGGTCCTGGAACTGCTCCAGGCCCTTGATCGTGTCGGGATCCGACAGGGACGAAGCCCAGGTGTCGCCATCCTTGGTGGCGAGCTCTCCGCCGTTGGCGAAGATCCATGAGACGCCGTTTCGCCAGTCCTGACCACCGATGTAGAAGCCGGCCTGGTCAGCGGTCTTGAGCTGGGCGACCGAATCGTTGAATTCGGCGAGAGTCTTGGGAACCTCGAGCCCGGCAGCCTCCCAGACGTCCTTGCGATACGTGATGTAACGCGAGCCGAAGTAGTACGGCAGCGCGTACTGCTTGCCGTCGACCTCGCCGACCTCGACGAAGGATTCGAGCAGTTTGTCGCCACCGAGGTCTTCGTAGATCGGGCTGAGATCGGAGAAGGCGCCTGCCGTGGTGAACGTCGGCGACCAGGTGTTGCCGATCTCGGTCACGTCGGGGGTGTTGTTCGAGTCGGGAAGCTGGTTCGTCAGCTTGGTGAGCGCGTCGCCCCAGTCCTGCTGCTCGATGGTCAACTTGCCGCCAGTGGCTTCTTCATATTCTGCGACGAGGAAGTCACGGGCTTCTTCAGGTGTGTCACCACCCATGACCCAGAACGTGATGTCCTGACCCTGTGCCGCTTCGGCATCGAACCCGGTCGCGGACTCATTGCCACCGGTGTCTCCGCTTGCACATCCGGCAAGCACGACCGCTGCCGCGCTGACAAGGGCGAGCGCTCCGAGTTTTCTCTGCATGATCTTCCTGTCTCTCAGAAAAAGTCTTCGTTGACGTGTTTGTTAGTAAACCGTCCGAATTAATTATCCGCAAGCGGCATCTTCCGAATTTTATGCAACTGTTACCGACACCGATGTCATCGAGTCGACTTGAAGTCATTGAGACTCTAAGATCAATAGCGGAGGTTAAGGTCACCATGACAAGAACTGGACGGCATCTTGAGCCGATCCGCGTCGCCGTCTCGACGGTCATACTCACTCTGCGTCGCGATGGCGACGACGAGCGCCCACGCATCGCTCTGCCCCTGGTGCGCCGGACTCGCGAACCCCACCAGGACAGCTGGTCTCTTCCCGGCGGTTGGCTCGGCGTCGATGAGAACCTCGAAGACGCCGCAGCACGAACGCTGCACGAGACCACAGGCCTCTCCCCCAGCTATCTCGAGCAGTTGTACGCTTTCGGCGCCGTCGAGCGCTCCCCCTCTCGCGTCGTGTCGATCGTGTACTGGGCTCTGCTGCGCTCGGACGAAGTCGACGCGCAGAGCGCGGCCCACGTGGCCTCCGGCCTCGCGCCGGAGAACGTGAAGTGGTTCGACGCCGCGACGCTGCCCGAGCTCGCCTTCGATCACACCCAGATCGTCGACTACGCCCTCTGGCGCCTACGCAACAAGGTCGGTTACAGCCGAGTCGCGCACGGATTCCTGCCGCCGACGTTCACTCTCGCCGATCTGCGGGAAGCCTATGAGGCAATCCTCGGCCGCCGCCTCGACCCCGCGAACTTCCGCCGTCAGGTCGAAGCGTCCGGCACGCTGCTGCCCACCGACCAGTTCCGCACCGGCAACCACCGCCCCGCCCGCCTGTACCGCTACAACGACGCTGTCGAGCTCGCCGATCGCGGCCCGCTCGCCCTCGAAGAGAAGAGGACCCGATGACCCTTCAGTCCCCACACCCCACTCGAACCGGCGCTCAGGGACCGAGATCGTCCAACCCGACCGTCGACACCGATGCGCCATTGCGTAGCGATGCATCCGTCGACCATCTCATCCAGACGATCGTCGACACGACAGATGCCACGTGCACGACCGATCTCGCCGCGGCACCGTGGACGTTCGACACGGTTCCCGGCTACGGTCCCGGCTCGTCGATGGGCGATGTCATCCCCACCGGGGCTCCCCGCCAGGGCGAGCTGCCTGTCGCATACCGCGAAGCGAGCGAAGACGAACTCGACCAGCGCATCCGCGCAGCCAAGGCGACACTCGGAGACCGTGTGGTGATCCTCGGGCACTTCTACCAGCGTGAAGAGGTCGTTCAGCACGCGGACTACGTCGGTGATTCCTTCCAACTGGCCGGCGCCGCCCTCGAGCACCCCGATGCCGAGGCGATCATCTTCTGCGGTGTGCACTTCATGGCCGAGACCGCCGATCTTCTCTCCACTCCCGACCAGGCCGTGATCCTGCCAAACCTCGCCGCAGGCTGTTCCATGGCCGACATGGCAGATATCGACCAGGTCGAAGAATCCTGGGAGCAACTGGCCGAAGTGCTCGGGCCACTCGACGTCACCGACGAGAACGGCCGCGTTCCGGTGATCCCGGTCACGTACATGAACTCCTCCGCCGCGATCAAGGGCTTCGTGGGGCGGCACGGTGGCATCGTCTGCACATCGTCGAATGCGCAGACCGTGCTGGAATGGGCGTTCGAGCGCGGAGAGCGCGTGCTGTTCTTCCCCGATCAGCACCTGGGCCGCAACACCGCCAAGGCGATGGGCGTACCGCTCGAGCAGATGCCGATGTGGAACCCTCGTCGCCCCCTCGGCGGCTCATCGGCGCAACAACTCGTCGATTCTCGGGTGATCCTCTGGCACGGCTTCTGCTCCGTGCACCGCCGGTTCTCAGTGGCGCAGATCGAACAGGCCCGAGCCGATCACCCCGGCGTGCGCGTGATCGTGCACCCGGAGTGCCCGATGGAGGTCGTCGACGCGGCAGATGAAGCGGGTTCGACCGACTACATCCGTCGCGCGATCGACGGCGCCACAGAGCCCACCACGTTCGCCATCGGCACCGAGATCAATCTGGTCAGGCGACTCGCCGCGCAGTACCCGCAGCACGAGATCTTCTGCCTGGATCCGGTGGTCTGCCCGTGTTCGACGATGTACCGCATCCACCCGGGCTACCTCGCCTGGGTGCTGGAAGAGCTGGTCGCCGGCAACACTCCGAACCGCATCCAGGTGAGCGCTGATGTCGCTGAACCCGCACGCGCGGCTCTCGAGCGGATGCTGGCCGCGAAGCCCCGCGTATGAATGAGCCGACGTCGGCCCCGGCACACGTGTCGGCTCAGATGACGGGTGTCTGTGAGAACTCTATGCTTCCAGCTGACAGGTGTGCCGATCGACTGACATCTGCACCGGGAACCCGCGTGATCGTCGTCGGCTCCGGCATCGCCGGCCTCACCGCGGTGCTGCATGCGTCGGAGGCGGGCCATGAAGTGACGCTGATGACCAAGGGAGTGCTCGGTGACGGGTGCACACCACTCGCACAGGGAGGCGTCGCCGGCGTCTATGGGCCTGGTGACTCCCCCGCGACGCACGCCGCAGACACTCTTCATGCGGGCGCCGGGCTGGCTGACGCCGCCGCGGTGAACGTGCTGGTGGCCGACGGCGCGGCCCGCATCGCCGACCTGATCGCCCTGGGCGTCGCTTTCGACCGGGCACCCGATGGCACTATGCTGCTCGGACGCGAGGCCGCCCACAGCCACGCGCGCATCGTGCACGCGGGCGGTGACGCGACAGGGGCGGAGATCTCCCGCGCGCTGATCGCGCGGGTGCGAGCGGCCTCGGTCGAGATCGTCGAGCATGCGCTCCTGGTCGATCTGCTGGTCGAGCAGGGCACGGTTCGCGGCGTTCGGATGCTGCAGCACGATGCTCTCGTCGACATGGAAGCCGATGCAGTGATGGTGGCGACCGGTGGCGCTGGGCAGCTGTACGCTCACACCACCAACCCCATCGGTGCGACGGGCGACGGGATCGCCGCCGCCATGAGGGCCGGTGCTGCGGTGACGGACCTGGAGTTCGTGCAGTTCCATCCGACAGTGCTCGCCGCTGGAGCTGCATTCCTCATCTCCGAAGCCGTACGCGGCGAAGGGGCGACGCTGCTCGACAGTGACGGGAGACGGTTTGTCTTCGACGATCATCCCGACGGCGAACTCGCCCCTCGCGACGTCGTCTCGCGGGCGATCGCCAGACAGGCCGTGGCGCAGGAGAGCCCGGTGCTTCTCGACGTGACCATGCTCGGTGCCGAACGCCTCGCGGAGCGTTTCCCGACGATCGACCGAGTCACGCGCCAAAGAGGCTTCGACTGGTCGCGCGAGCCTGTTCCGGTGACACCGGCTGCGCACTATCTGATGGGCGGAATCGCCACCGACCTCGACGGACGCACGTCGCTACCCGGGCTGTTCGCGATCGGCGAGGTTGCACACACTGGCGTGCACGGCGCGAACCGCCTGGCCTCGAACTCTCTGCTTGAGGGCGCGGTTTTCGCCGCACGCGCTGCTGCAGCTGTCTCGGTCCCGTTCGAGTCGCGCAAGTTGCTGCATTCGGCGTGCGAATCGCGCAATTTGCGCGACTCGAACGCCTTCCCGGGCCGCACCGCACTCCAGCAGCTGATGTGGGATGAGGTCGGACTTCTGCGCACGCGCGACGGGCTCAAAAACGCTCTTGCCACGATCCGCGCCTGGCGCACCGCTCCTGCTGCCCCCACCACTCGCACGGAGTACGAAGACGCCAATCTTCTGCTGCTCGCTGAAGCCGTGGCATCCGCCGCCCTGAACCGTACCGAGTCCGTCGGCGCACACCACCTCTCCCCCGAACCCGTCCTGATCGGAACCTGATGCTCACCACTGCCACCCTCACCCGCGTCGTCGGCGCGGCACTCGAAGAAGATGCCCCATGGGGCGACCTCACCAGCTCGACGCTGCTGCCCGTCGACGCCACCGCGGTCGCTGATCTCGTCGCCCGCGAGCACGGCGTCTTCAGCGGTGGCGACGTCTTCGTCGCCGCGTTCGCTCTCACCGATCAATCGCTCACCGTCGATCTGCACTTCGGTGACGGCGACGAGTTCGCACCCGGAGATGTCCTCGCTTCTGTCAGCGGGGGCGCCCGCAGCATCCTCACCGCCGAGCGCGTCGCGCTGAACTTCGCGCAGCGCATGAGCGGCATCGCGACGCTGGCTGCGCAGTACGTCGCGGCGGTGGACGGCACAGGTGCGCGTATCGCGGACACGCGCAAGACGACGCCAGGGTTGCGTGCCTTCGAACGGCATGCCGTCGTCTCCGGCGGCGGCAGCAATCATCGCCACTCTCTGTCGGATGCCGTCATGGCAAAGGACAACCATCTCGCCGTGCTGCAGCGCGAAGGCGCGGATCTCGCCGGTGCGCTTCGCGACGCGCTCTCGAAGCTGCCGCACACGACGCACGTCGTCGTCGAGGTCGATCGGCTCGACCAGATCGAGGCGGTGTTGGCGGGAGGCGCACACACAGTGCTGCTGGACAACTTCTCCCTCGATGACCTGCGCGCGGGTGTCGCTCTGATCGGCGATCGGGCAACGGCGGAGGCATCCGGCGGGGTGAACCTCGACACTGTCCGAGGCATCGCCGAAACGGGAGTGGACGTCATCTCGGTCGGGGCACTGACCCATTCTGCGCGCGCGCTCGATCTCGGACTCGACATCAGGATCGACTAATGCTGTACCTCGATCACGCAGCGACATCTCCGGTGCGCCCGGAGGTGCTCGCGGCGATGCATCCCTATCTCACCGGCGTGTTCGGCAACCCGTCGAGTCACCACACCGCTGGCGAGGCTGCGGCGAGCGCCCTCGACGATGCGCGTGCGCGCGTTGCCAGGGTGCTGGGAATGCGCGCGGGCGATGTGATCTTCACCGCCGGCGGGACCGAGGCGAACAACCTGGCGGTGAAAGGTATCGTCCTGGCGGCGCTGTCGCGAGGGCATCGACACCTGATCACAACGCCGATCGAGCACGAGTCCATCCTCGAGTCCGCCGAGTACCTGCGCAGATTCCATGACGTTTCGGTGACGCAGGTAGCGGTCACGCCCGAGGGGGTCGTCACCGCTGAGGCCGTCGCCGAGGCGCTGCGCGACGACACCGCGCTCGTCTCGCTCGGACACGCGAACAACGAGATCGGTACGGTGCAGGATGTCGCGTCCATCGGGGCGGTGACGAAGGACGCGCGCGTGCCGCTGCATCTGGACGCCGTGCAGTCTGCCGGATGGCTGCCGCTCGCCGAGTTGAACGCTGATGCGATCTCGGTCGCCGGACATAAGCTCGGCGCCCCCAAGGGCATCGGCGCTCTGGCCGTACGCGGGCGTGTGCCGCTTGAGCCGCTGCTGCACGGCGGCGGGCAGGAACGCGGGCGCCGCTCCGGAACCGAGAACGTCGCGGGCGCCGTAGGGCTGGCGGTCGCACTGGAGCTTGCGGAGCGCGAACGACAAGACGACATCGCCGCCGTGTCGTTCGTTCGCGATGCCTTCACCGCCCAGGTGCTCCAGCGCATCCCGTCGGCGCGGCTGACCGGGCACCCCGAGTCGAGGCTGCCCGGGCACGTCAGCTTCACGTTCGCCGGAACCAGCGGCGAAGCCGTGTTGCTCGAACTCGAGCGCCGTGGCGTCATCACCTCGAGCGGTTCGGCCTGCGCGGCCGGAAGCGATGAGCCCTCCCATGTGCTGCTCGCCTGCGACGTGTTGCCGTCGCTGGCGCTGACCTCTGTGCGATTCTCCTTCGCTCGTGCACCGCTCGCACGAGATGCGCTCGGCCACTTGGCCGTACTGGTCGCTGAAGCTGTGGCCGCAGTCGGCACTTCCGGCCGCTGAGCGCTGATCCACCGTAGAATCAGCAGGTGCCCGATCCGATCGTCACACTCGTCGTCCCCGGGCGAGACATCGCCGAATTCGCCCCTCTCGCCATCGCTTCGCTGCAGGCGCAGACCGAGGCACGCTGGAGGGCGATCCTCATCGACGATGGCTCGACGGATGCGACCGGCGACATCTTCACCGGTGCCGCAGCGGGCGACTCTCGCTTCAGTGTTGTGCGCCACGAGGTGTCCCGCGGGCTCGGTGCTGCCCGAAATGCGGGAATCGATCTGGTGGACACGCCTTTTCTCGGGTTCTTGGACGGTGATGATGAGCTCACTCCGAACGCGTTGGCGCGTCTGACGAGCACCCTCACTGAAAGCGGGAGCGACTTCGTCGTCGGTTCTTATGTCCGCTCACGTCCGCACGGCGATGTCTACGTACCGGGAAGAGTCCAGCCGTGGACCGCCGCCGCCACCGACCCCCAGCGTCTGCGCACGACGATCGTCGAGCACCCGCGTGCGACGGCGAACATCGTCGCATGGTCCAAGATCAGTCGGACCGCATTCTGGAAAGACCTGCGCTTTCCGCAAGGAGTCGCCTACGAGGACCAGATCGTGGCGCAGCAGATGTACACGCGTGCGGCAGCGTTCGATGTGATCCCCGACGTCGTCGTGCGCTGGCGAGTTCGCGCCGATGGCACGTCGATCACGCAGAACAAACGACGGTTGCCTGTGCTGCGCGACTATCTGACGGCACTTCGCGGTGGCATCCGAGTGCTGCACGCGGCCGGCGCAAGCGAGGCGGTGTCGGCGAGGCTCGAACTCATCCTGGCCATGGATCTGCCTCCGCTGCACGAGATCGCGAGTTCTCATCCGGATCCCGCCTACGCAGAGCAGGTCAACGCGTTCCTCGCAGAGTTGCGGCAGCTGCCAGAGTTCCCCGACGCACACGCCGATCCGAATCTCGCCGCCGCTCTCGCCTGGTGATGAACTCTGGAGAACTATGACCAGCTACCTCGAATCCCTCTTCTCTCTCGAGGGTCGCACCGCGATCGTGACCGGGGGCAGCTCCGGCATCGGCCGCGCCATCGCCGTCGCTTTGGCCCGCGCGGGAGCATCCGTGGTCATCGTCGCCCGCGGCACAGAACGCATCGATGAGACCGTTGCAGAGCTGACCGGACTCGGATGTCGTGCGGCAGGCGTCCGCGGCGACCTCAGCTCGCGCGACGGCATCCACATGGCTGCGGACGCCGCCACCGCTCCCTTCGGCGAACCCGACATCCTCGTCAACTCCGCCGGTATCAACATCCGCCCCCCGTTCGAGCAGATCACCCAAGAGGAGTGGGATGCCACGATGACGGTGAACGCCCTCGCGCCGTTCCTGCTCGGGCAGCGCTACGGGGCAGGAATGGCTGAGCGCGGTCATGGTCGCCTCATCCACATCAGTTCGCAGCAGGCACACCGTGCGTTCGTGAGCAGCGGCGTCTACGGCGTGTCCAAGGGCGCGGTCGAATCACTCATGCGTTCAGAAGCTGAGGCCTGGGGTGGGCGCGGAGTGACAAGCAACACCCTGGTGCCCGGGTTCGTGCTGACACCGTTGAACGCACGACTCCAAGACGATCCGGAACAGATCTCCGCGCTAGCGGCACGCACGATGATCGGACGCAACGGGCTACCGAGCGATTTCGCCAGCGCCGCAGTGTTTCTCGCCAGCGCCGGCTCTGCCTATGTCACCGGCCATTCCCTTTTCGTCGACGGCGGCCTTTCCGTCCACTGAGCGTCTCCGAGATCGCAGCCAGTCGCGCGAACACCTCGCAGCCTCACCCCTCGGCGGGGTACACCCTCGAGTCGCGACCCTGATCATCGAGCAACGGCACGGGCGCGGTGAGCGCGTCGACAGCATCCTCGGCAACAGAGCCCTCAGGCGCCCGGTCTGCGCGTCGATTCGTCAGGCCCGCCGCCGCGCCGCCCGAGACTTCACGCTCGATGACCTTTTCGGTCTCGAGCACCCGTGTCGCTGCGACCTGCTGCGCGGCAAGTTCGGCATAGAGACCGTTGAGTGCGAGCAGCTCGCTGTGCGTGCCGGATTCGACGATCTGACCCGCCTCGATCACGTGGATGACATCGGCTCCCATCACCGTGGAAAGCCGGTGGGCGATCGATATCGTCGTCCGTCCGCGAGCGGCCTCATCGAGCGCTTCCTGCACGACTCGCTCTGAGACAGTGTCCAGCGCAGAGGTCGCTTCGTCGAGCAGGAGCACCGGCGGGTCTTTCAGCAGCACTCGGGCGATGGCGATGCGTTGCTTCTCGCCCCCGGAGAGGCGGTATCCGCGCTCACCGACGACCGTGTCGTAGCCGTCTTCGAATCCGGCGATGATGTGGTGGATGTTGGCGGCGGTCGTCGCGGCGATCAGCTCATCCTCGGTTGCGTCCGGCTTCGCGTAGAGAAGGTTCTCACGGATCGTCGCGTGGAACAGGTACGTCTCCTGCGAGACGATCCCGACGTCATCGATGATCGACTCCTGCGTCAGAGTGCGCACATCCGCACCGGCGAAGAGCACCGCTCCTGCCTGCGCCTCGTACAGCCTCGGCGCCAGGTAAAGGACCGTGGTCTTGCCCGCACCCGACGGGCCGACGAAGGCCACATGCTGGCCGGGCTCGGCCACGAAGGAGACACCCTGCAGAGTGGGACGACTGTCAGCGGCAGCATCCGGATACCGGAAGACCACCTCGTCGAACTCGACGCGCCCTCGGGGCCCCGGAGCTTCGGCGACCGATATCGCACCCGGAGCATCCTCGATCTCGGGGACCAGGTCGAGGTATTCGAAGATGCGGGCGAACAGCGCCGTCGAGGTCTGCAGATCGAGCGAGACGCGCATCAGGCCCATCAGCGGCTGCAGCAGTCGAGCCTGCACCGTCGTGAACGCGACGACGGTGCCGGCCGTTATCGCACCGGCGCCACCTGCGATCAGATATCCAGAGACGAGGTAGATCACGGCAGGGACCGAGGCCATCAGCACCTGCACGACGGCGAAGAATCCCTGGCCGCTCATGGCCCGGCGCACCTGAAGCTTCACCTGGTTACGATTCTCGGCCTGGTATCGCTGAGATTCGGTTCGCTGTCGGTTGAACGACTTCGACAGCAGCATTCCCGAGACGCTCAGCGTCTCCTGCGTGATCGATGTCAGCTCGCTCAGCGACTCCTGCGTCTCTCCGGCGATTCGCGCGCGCACCTGGCCGACCTTGCGCTGAACGAGGATGAGGAAGGGCATGAGAACGACGGCGATGATCGTGAGTCGCCAGTCGATCAGGATCATCGCGACGAGCGAGGCGATCACCGTGACGACATTGCCGAGAATGCTCGTCACTGTGTTCGTCAGCACGCCTGACACGCCACCGACGTCATTCTGCAGGCGCGACTGGATGACGCCCGTCTTGGTGCGGGTGAAGAAGCCCAGCTCCATCGCCTGCAGGTGCTCGAAAAGTCGCACTCGGAGGTCGCCCGTGACGCTGTTTCCGACCGTCGACGTCAACCAGGTCTGACCGACACCGAGTACCGCGGAAAACAGGAACAGGCCGACCATGATCAGCACGAGCCGGATGAGCAGCTCGATCTCGGGCCCACCGCCATCGACCGGGAAAAGCGCATCGTCGAATATCCGCTGCACGATCAGCGGTGGGATCACGGCGACCCCGGCCCCCACGACCACGAGGATCCCGGTGAGGATGATTCGTGCGACATAAGGCCGGAACAGAGTGACGACGCGTGCACCGAGTCCTCTGATCTTCGGCGCCTGCGCGTTCAACTTCCTCTGCGCCGCCTCGTCGACGCCCCGGAAACCTCCGCCGCCTCCGCGTGCTCCGCCCATACTCATTCGGTCAGCTTATCTCTGAGAAAAGTTCGGCCAAGGCGGAATATCCGCTTGCGCGCGCGGGTTACGCTGGTATGTCGTCCACGATCGGATGCCGTATCTGTCGGCTCCGTCGGTGGTCTTCCGCCCCAGCTTCTGAGGAGACGCTTTGACCACCACCACCCCCACCGGTTCCGTTCCCACGGCGAAGGCCGCTCCGATGATCGCCCCCTCAGACATGCGCGTGATCTGGCTACTGCTCGTGGCCGCTTTCGTCGCGATCCTCAACGAGACGACGATGGGCATCGCGATCCCCCATCTCAACACCGACCTGGGCATCCCGCCCGAGTTGGGCCAGTGGCTGACGAGCGCCTTCATGCTGACCATGGCCATCGTGATCCCGACCACGGGTTTCCTCCTTCAGCGATTCACCACGCGCCAGATCTTCATCGCCGCGATGACGTCGTTCTCGATCGGTACCCTGGTGGCGCTCGTCGCGCCCGGTTTCGAGGTACTGCTCGCCGGTCGTGTGATCCAGGCCGTCGGCACGGGAATCATGATGCCTCTGTTGATGACCACCATCATGAATGTGGTTCCTCCGAGGTCTCGCGGTCGAATGATGGGCCGCGTCGGCCTCGTGATCTCGCTCGCTCCTGCGATCGGCCCCACCCTTGCCGGTGCCGTGCTGGATGCCTTCCACTGGAGAGTGCTGTTCGCCATCGTCCTCCCGATCGCTATCGTCGCCCTCGCCATGGGGGCGAAGTGGATGACCAACCTCGGAGAGACGACGAACGCTCCGATCGACATCCTCTCGGTCGTGCTGTCGGCGTTCGGATTCGGCGGCATCGTCTATGGACTCAGCCAGTTCGGCGGCGAGGGAGCGTCCGGTGGCGCGATGATCGGTGTGATCTCGTTGGCGGTAGGCGCCGTCTCGCTGGCGCTGTTCGTGTGGCGCCAACTCGCCCTGCAGCGCGTCGACGACGCACTGCTCGATCTGCGGGTGTTCCGCTCGGCGAACTTCACGATCGGTGTGATCGTCATGGGAATCCTCGCGCTCTCGATGTTCGGCACGCTCGTTCTGCTGCCGCAGTACCTGCAGAACGTCGCGGGACTTGAGGCGCTCGAAGCCGGTCTCATGCTGCTTCCGGGCTCGGTGTTGATGGGTCTGCTTGGCCCTCTCATGGGCCGGGTCTATGACGCCCGCGGCACTCGCACTCTGCTGATCCCCGGAACGATCATGGTCTCGTCGGCGCTGTTCTTCTATTCGACGGTCGGTGAGAGCACCGAGTGGTGGATGATCATGGCCGCGCAGACGATCCTGTCGGTCGGCCTCGCGATGTCGTTCACACCGCTGTTCTCGGCCTCGCTGGGCTCACTGCAGCGCCACCTGTACTCACACGGGTCAGCGGCGCTGAACACCATCCAGCAGGTCGCCGGAGCCGCTGGTGTGGCGCTGCTGACCGTGACCTACTCGTCGATCCTGCACGCGGGTGAGCAGGAGGGTCTCTCCACTGCTGTCGCCGGTGCCCCCGGGGCACGGTTGGCGTTCCTGATCGCGGCGTTCATCTCACTCGTCGCAGTCGCGTTGAGTCCGTTCGTCCGCAAGCCGGAGGACGATATGGGCGACGGCGTTCACGCCGGCCACTGAGGCACGCCGGAGGCTGAGTGCACACCGGTCATCGACTCGGTGCGCAAGAGGCGGCGAATTACTGCGCCGGCATTCCGCAGGCGTCGCCGCCGCAGCATCCGCCGGCGTTGGGCTCGCCGAGCAGGTTGAGGCTGACCGGTGCGTCAGGGGTCTCCACGTTCGGAGTGGATTCCGAAGTCTGCGAAGTGTTCATATCCCCATGCTACGCCCGCGCGCCGACGATGGCACATGAGCCCCGGCGTGGTGCTGGACAGTCGCGTCCGTCAGCGGAACACTCAGTGTATGGACGATGCTCGCGATGAAAAGGCAGATGGCCGAGATGAGACATCCGATGAGCGTGCCGACCGGAACTGGGAGGAGCTCATGCAGGAACTGCGCGTGATGCAGACCGGCACGCAGGTGCTCTCCGGCTTCCTTCTTGCCGTCGCGTTCCAACCCCGCTTCGACGAACTCGATGACGCGCAGCGGACCCTGTACATCGTTCTCGTCATTCTGGCCGGTCTCGCAACGGTGCTCGCGCTGGCGCCGGTGAGCATGCACCGCGTGCTCTTCGGGAAGCGACGCAAACCCGAACTCGTGCGGTTCGCCTCACGCATCGTCAGTGTCAACCTCGCGGTCGTGGCCGCTCTCACCATCGGCGTCGTCACACTCGTGATCGACTTCGCACTGGATCGCACGACCGCACTCGTGATCCTCTCGGCCGGGGTGCTCATCGTCATCGCCGTATGGGCGATTCTTCCGATGAAGGTGCGACGCGCATGAGCACCGACAACGTCTCGAACAAGCTCTCTTTGGCGCCTGTCCGCCCCGAGGACGCAGGTGAAGTCCTCACCGTGCAGAGGGCGGCGTTCGTCTCGGAAGCGCTGATCTACGACAACGTGAACATGCCGCCTCTCACGCAGACGCTGGAGCAGGTCAGAGCCGAACTGACCGAGAACAGCGGTTGGGTCGCGCGGCTGGGCGGAAGACTCGTCGGAGTTCTCCGCGCGGTCGAAGACGGCGACGCTCTCCTGATCGGACGAATCGCCATCGCGCCGGACATGCAGGGCTCAGGCATCGGCCACGCGCTGCTGGCTGCGGCGGAAGAAGCGACGACGGCCAGCTATGCCGAGCTCTTCACCGGTAGCCGCAGCGAGGCGAACATTCGCCTCTACGAGGCGTGCGGTTATGTCCAGAGCGAGCGCGTACCCCAGGGCGACGGCACCGAGCAGGTGTTCATGCGCAAGCAGCTCGATCGGTGAGATGAGAGGTTCCTCCGAATCCGGCGCTGGGGTTGCAGCATCGTCTGCTCTGCGGAATCGTGGCCCGGACATGTTTCGTCTGGAGCATGTCCGCAACCGGAAGGAGAGTCCATGCTCACCCTGACCGAGAATGCAGATGCCGTCGTCACCACGATCGTCGGCCGAGAGGATGCCAGCGCGGAAGCCGGGCTTCGCATCCAGACCGCCGAGGGGCAGGGTCCGAGCGGCGAAGCACGCTTCGCCGTTCATGTCGTTCCCGCACCAGAGGCCGCCGATGTGGTCATCGAGGGAGACGCCAGCCGCGTCTTTCTTGAACAGGACGCTGCTGAGGCGCTTGCCGACAAGGTGCTCGATGCCGGCGTCGACGAAGCAGGCGCAGTCAGCTTCACCATCCTGCCGCAGCCCGCGTAGGAGCGTTGATAGAGAGGGGCATCGAAGTACTTTCGGTGCCCCTCTTCGGCGCTCTGGCGAAGGAAGAGCGCCGATGCACGTGCCGAGGTAGGCGCCCAGCTGGCAGAGGTCAAGGCCCTGGTCGGCCGAGATCGCCCCTGAAAGGCTGGCCCGACCTGACCGACGAGAGGAGTCATGATGGCTGAGGAGAAGGATCCGCGCGAAGAGCAACAGCTCGCCGATGTCCCGCTCGAGGAGACTCGCGAGGAGGACGCAGGTTTCGACCCGATCACTCCCCCGGGAATCGATGAGGGCAAACCGGCTGTCCCCGACCCCAAGGAATCGCAGAACCCGCCTCCACGACGGCTCTGACGCCCGGACGGCGAAATGGCGACCCGCGCGACGCGGGTCGCCATTCACGTGTGTGGGAGGGGGCGGATCAGGCCTCGACGTCACCTCGCCACGCGCCAGTCTCGCTGCCGCGGCTCTCAATGAACTTCTTGAAGTTCTCCAGATCCTTCTTCACGGCGTGAGAGCCGGCGCCCAGCGCGGAGCCGGCCTTCTCCACGAAGCCCTCCGGCTCCCAGTCGATCTGTACGGTGACGCGCGTGGAGGCGTCGTCGAGCTTGTGGAACGTGACCGCTCCTGCGTGATCTGCCTCGCCCCCGGTGCTCGTCCACGCGACGCGCTCATCAGGGTGCTGCTCGGTGATCACTGCCTCGAACTCGCGTTCGACGCCGCCCACGTTCACTTTCCACTGAGTGTGAGTGTCGTCGATCTGAGTCAGCGAGACGACTTCGTCGAGGAAGTCGGGAAAGCTCTCGAACTGCGTCCACTGGTTGTACGCCGCGCGTACGGGAACGTCGACATCGATGGTCTCGATGATCTGCGCCATGGCATGCTCCTCACTGATCGGTTGGCTGTTTCTCCCATTCAGCAGGCTGGCGACGCACAACCCCAGGGGGTTGACAGTCAGAGCGGACGCTGTCAGTCGGAAACCGTCGATCGAGTGATCTACGGTTGAGAGGTGCTTCGACGATTTCTCTCACGCGTGTTCTGGCGGTTCAGCCGTTGGACGCTCACCGGCGCGGATGCTCCCCAGAGGCCGACTGTGCTCATCGGCGCTCCGCATACCTCGAACTGGGACTTCGTCCTCATGCTCGGCATCGCGTGGCACATCGGTGTCGACGTACGCTGGCTCGGCAAGAAAAGCCTCTTCCACAGCTGGCGTGGCCCCATCATGCGCGCGCTGGGCGGGATTCCGGTCGACAGATCAGAGCCGAGCAAAGTCGTCGCCGAAGTCGTCGCGCAGGCGAATGCGGGCGAAGTGTTCGGACTGGTGGTCACACCTGACGGTACGCGCGGAGGGAACGATTACTGGAAGTCGGGTTTCTACCGCATCGCTCGCGAAGCGGGGATGCCGGTGACGCTCGGGTTCGTGGACCGAACGACCATGACGACGGGCCTCGGCCCCACATTCGAGCTGACCGGCGACGTCTCAGCCGACATGGACCGCATCCGCAACTTCTATGCAGACAAATCCGGATTCCGGCCAGAGCTGCGCACCGAACCTCGACTTCGTGAAGAGACAGAACCGCGAGAGGGCTCCCTATGAACATCACCCTGCTTCAGCGCTTCGTCGCCGTGGCCGAGGAGTTGCACTTCCCTCGGGCGGCGGTGAATCTCGGCATCCCTCTTGCCGCTCTGTACACCTCGATCGAGAAGCTCGAGACCGAAGTCGGCCAGCCCTTGCTGACGAGAGGAAACCCGACCCGACTGACCCCGGTCGGGACGATGTTCATCGATGAAGCGCGAGCAATGATCGCCGCAGCGCCCGCCCCGGCCCAGAAGCCCAAGGCACCGGCAGGCGGAAAGGCGAAAGCGTCGAAGGGCAAAGGTCGCGCGCCTGTGGTGAAGGGGCAGCCCAAGCCTTACAAGAAGCGTCAGGGCCGCTGACAGCCCGCGTCGAGTTGCGGATGGACCACCGATCTCACGAGTGAGGTTTGACACATGGATGACTGGGCCCGCCTCTGCGAACTTTTGGACGATGACCCCGAGCTCGCTCCTGCGGTGCTGCGCGCCGCCGCAGGAGACGACGAGCCGTGGACGGCCCTCATCGACGGAATCGATGACGCAGGGGCTCTTGCGTACCTTGACGCGGAAGACACCGGTGTCGAGCTCGCTGATGCACTCCCCCAGGTGCCACGAGTGTTCGCGGCCGGTGTCGATGTCGACGAGGTCGGTGACGTCGAGGGAGATCTGACCGCAGCGATCGTCCGTGCGGACGCGATCTTGGCGCCTCACGGTCTGCGCATCGTGTATCTCGAAGAAGACTCCGACGCGTACCCACTTGTGGTCGTGCCGCTGTCACATGTCACGGAGATCCTCGAGATCGCCGCGCGCCTGGGATCCACCGCGCGGACTTTCTCGTGAGTGGGGCAGACTGAAGGCGTGGATGACCTGTACGTGCCTGCGGGGCCCGGTGCCCCACGCGGCCTCAGGATCGCGGCCAGCGAGATCGTCGAACAGTTCTCTCGTGCGTCAGGCCCAGGTGGACAGGGCGTCAACACCACCGACTCACGCGTGCAGCTCAGCCTCGATCTGGGTACGACCACAGCACTGAGCGACCTGCAACGCACCCGCGCGATCGACCGGCTCTCCACACGGCTCTCGGGTACGGTGCTCACGATAAGCGCCAGCGAACAGCGCTCTCAGCGGCAGAACCGCGTCGCTGCGAGAGAAAGACTGGCGTCGCTTCTGCGTGACGCCGTGGCGCCGCCGTTGCCCCGACGTGCGACTCGGCCTACGAAGGGCTCGCAGCGTCGCCGTCTCGAAGGCAAGCGCCAGCGCGCAGCGACGAAACTCAACCGCAAGCCGCCGAGAAACCAGGACTGACGGCCAGAAACCGTCGGTCAGTTCTTCGGGAACCGCGCCCGCAGCGTGTCGAGACCCTGCTGCGCAGCTCTGCGCACCTCGATCTCCGAGTCTTTGAGCAGTTGGCGGATACGATCCATATCCTCCGCCGTACCCAGCGCCGACAGGGCCTTCGCCGCCGCCGCGCGTACGCGTGGGACTCGGTCGCTGAGAAGCTCTGCGAGTTCGGATGCAGCGGGCAGCTCGCGTGCGGCCGCGACGCGCGCGCCCATCTCGCGCACCCGCCACGCAGGATTGCTCAAGGTGCCGATGATGACGGATTCCGCCGTCTCGTCCCAGACGTAGAGCAGCGCCCGCGCACCCCAGAGTTCGGGCCAGTAGAGGACCGGTGCGCCGTCGAGGATACCCTGAGCATGCTCGCCTCCGACGAAGAGCAGGAAGTCCTCTCCTTCGTTGTTGCCGGCGAGCAGAGAAAGGGCCCGTTCGACGACGCCCGATTCGCTGTAGCGCTCGACGGCCACGGCAAGCCGCTTCTCAAGGGGAAGATCGACGGGGACGGATGGGGTGTCTGCTGAATTTCGGGCCACGCTCCAACCCTAGGCTCTCAGGATGTGCCGCGGTTGTGTGCGGGCCTCGGAATCAATCCCAGTCGAGATACTCCTCGATGATGACAGCGGTCTCGATGGGATGAGTCGCGGGGAAGAGATGGGTCGCGCCGACGACTTCTTTGATGCTGGCTCGCTCTTGTGCGGTGGCCTGCAGCGACTGGGCGTTGGCCGAAGGCGTGACGTCGTCGTCGGTTGCCTGCACGATCAGCACCGGGATCGCAGGGGCGAGCGGAATCTCCTCGTCCTCCACACCGAGCAGCAGCAGCCCGTTCACTCGATCGGCGTGCGCCGCGGCGAACGCCCGCGATACCGTGCCCCCGAAACCATGCCCGCCGATCCAGGCGGCGTCGAGCTTGAGGTGGTCGATCACCGCGAGGACACCATCAATGCGTTCAGCCATCGTCGTTTCTTCGCCGGCGCCCACGCCGATGCGAACGACGTGGAATCCCGCCTCTTCAGCGAGGTAGTGAGAGACGACTCCGAGTCCGTCGGCCTCGAGCTCACGGCCCGTGAGTAGAACGAGGGAGACAGGCCCCTCCCCTTCCACGACATAGGGGACAGCGCGGCCCTGCGGCTCGAAGATGTTCTTCTCTGTCACGGGTTTCCTTCTCCTTGTGGGGTCGCGGGCGCCTGTCGACCGGCTTCAACGGGCCCTGACAACTTTACTTCACCGGATCTGCCGCGCTGTGGCGCTATAGCGCGCGCAGCCTGCGATCGACGAGACTGAAGCCTGCCGACGATGAATTAGGACAGGGATGCACCCCCGTCGGAAGTGAGCACTCGCCCCACAATCCATGAACCCGCATCCGTGCACAGCCACGAGATCAGCTGGGCCGGGTCGGTCGGTTGTCCCAAGCGTCCGAAGGGCAAAGTTTCGAGCCAGTCACCGAGACCGCTGAGGTCACGATCCGTTGTCGCCGGATCCAAATAGCCGGTATCGACCGGTCCGGGGTTGACTGTGTTGAGCACGAGTCCGACGTCTAGCAGTTCACGCGCGACGGTAGGAGCCGCGCCCGCCAGCGCCGCTTTCGACGTCGCGTACGCGACTTCCCCGCGCATCGGTCGTTCTTGTCCGGAAGTCATCCAGATGACATGCCCGGTGGGTCCGTCAAACGGGCCGGCGGACGAGCCACGTCCTCCCGGTTGTAGTGAATCGACCTCGAGCAGCTTCAGTTCTCGACGCCGCCGACGAGCGAGCTCAGCGGTCAACAGCAGAGTCGCGCGCGCGTTCGCTTGCCAATGAGCTTCCAACTTGTCCGACGACATATCGAAGATGCTGCCGTCTGAGCCGCTGACCGCCTGATTGCAGACGAGGATGTCCAACGACCCGGTCATCTTCGACGCTGCATCCATCAGCGGTTCGATCATCGCCGGATCCCTCAAGTCCGCATGCATGTCGCTGACCTGGCTTCCCGGTGCCATAAGCCTTCGATAGCGATCTGGTCGGCCACGGGAGTGGGCCATGATTATGTCAGCGGCGCCGGTACTTCGTCAGCAGCTCAACGGGGATGTGACAGGAGTCCTCGGGGCAACGTGCAAGCCGGTCCTGATGTTCTTCGGCGCTTCGCACATAGTTACTCAGAGGCAGCACCTCGACAGCGACGCGGGCAGCGTCATCCCTTGCGGCGATGAACTCCCGCGCTTGGTCGAGGTGGCTCTGATCCTTCGAATACACGCCCGTGCGGTACTTCTCGCCGACGTCCGGGCCCTGTTCGTTGACGCTGTACGGATCGATGATCTCGAAGAGGTATGCCATGAGCTGCGCGACGCTCACCACGTCCGGGTCGAATCGTGTGCGCACGCATTCCGCATACCCGTCATAGTCGCCGTCGATACGCCGGGTGGCGCCATTGGCTCGACCTGCCTCAGTGAACACCACCCCACTCAGCGTTGCGACAAAGGCTTGCACACCCCAAAGGCAGCCGCCCGCGAGATAGAGCTCCTCAACCGCGGTCTCTACGTTCACATACCGAGCGTAGGTGCGACGACGCCTGGAATCGACCTCCTCAGACGTTGAAACGGAATTCCGTCGAACTTCGGCACGAAGCCGTCTGAGCGGCGAAGCGTTTTTCCCTTTGACGGCGCGCCGGACCGCCGCTGGCAGCCCACCTGCGAAGGTGGCCTACGGTGAATTGAGAAAAGCGAGAAATAACGCCTTGCAAAACGTGAGACCACGCGACTCCGCAATCAGGAGCTTCGTCAGTTCGAGCCCGAATTACTGGCCCCTGCTCGACAGGAGCTTCAAGAACCTCTTCTTCGGCCTTTTGATGTTCGTCCCCGGCCTGTACTTGGCCACCATGGACCTGCCCGGCGAACCGAGTTACCTGTCCCAGATCCGGGTCAGCGGGCTGCCTCTAGTTGTCGGTGGAATCTGCATCATTTTCGGATGCGTCGGGGCCGCCATCGCAGCGAAGGGTGCAGCGCGCAAACGAGAGAACGCAATCGACCTGCGAATGTCCGCAGATGGTGTCACCGTGCGAGGCGGATATGACGTTCCTTGGGGCGCCATTTCCCACGTCACCAGCATCCAGTACTACAACCGTGCGGCGATTCAGGTCATGTGGGACCGAGCCGACCTGAACTGCGCCTTCGTACTCCACCTCAAGGAGCCGCTCAACGTGCCCGGACTCAAGACGAAGGACGGCGTACCGCAGCTGAAGATCAACCTGATCCGATATCCCGCCGTCGACTACAAGCCGCTGTATGAATCTGCCAACGCCGAGTTCGAACGCAGAAGCATCCCGCTCGAGCGCGTAAGGAAGACGAGGGAAGCGTAGTCGCCGTACGCTCCGGGTACGCATGCTGCGGAGTAGAGGTGGACTCGCCGCATACATGCTCCCGTGCTGAAACCGCCAACCTACTGGCCGGGACCGGTGTGAGACTGAGCAGCGCTGCCAGGGCCGACGGCCTCGTCGCCTGCCATTGCCCGCAGCATCGCGAGATGGCCGTCGAAGGCGCGGCGACCTTGCGCGGTGAGCTTGACCGAAGTTGTCTGGCGCGCGTCCGACCGCTGGGGCGAGGCCTGTTTGCTCGTGACGAGATAGCCGATCTCGACGAGGTTCTTCACGGTCTTCGACAGGTTCGCTTCGCTGAGATCCAACGTGGCGGCAATCGCTGAAAAATCTGCGGCGGCGAGCGGACGCAGCATCGCGCACAGACGCAACCGTGTTGGTGCATGGATCGCCTCGTCGAGGGCCTGGGCCTTTCGCCGGAGCTACACCTTGGCTTTGCGGTACCCGGCGTTTTTCGCCGCCGCCTCGCTTCGGAAGCACTCTTCTGGATTTGTGCGCTCGTAAAAGCGCTGTCCCTTCATGTGGTAAATCATCGAGCTTTCATTGCCCTTGATCGGTGCCCACGAGGGGCAGTTCCACGAGCTGGCCGGAACGGTTCGGCTCGGGTAGCCCGCCTTGGCGGTTGACTTCGAGACCTTTGAGACGGTTTGGTAGCCGGACTTCGAACCGATGACCTTAACCTTGATCGTCTTGCCCGCATAAGACGATGAAACCTTCAGTGTTGATTTGGTTGCGCCCGTGACCGCCGCGCCGTTGACGTACCACTGATATTTGAACGACGTTCCGCTCGTCCACGTTCCCGTTTTGGCGCTCAGCGTCTTCGTGACGGTGGGCGAGCCCGAAATCGTCGGCGTCGCCGGCTTCATCACATAGGCCGTCTTGCTGGAAGCCTTTGCCACCGTCGCATAACCAGAACGTTTGCCGGTCACCTTCACCGTGATCTGCGTGCCCGCACTGCTTGAACTGAGCGTCAAGGTCGACTTCGTCGCTCCCGAGATCGCCGCACCGTTCGAGTACCACTGGTAGCTGAACTTGGTGGATGCTGTCCAAGTACCAACCTTCGCGGTCAGCGTCGAGCCAACGGCGCGGGTGCCGGAAATTGTTGGTGTTCCAGCAGTGAGCACCTTTGCCGTCTTGGCAGACGCCTTGGCGACGGTGGGGTGACCCGACTTCTTTCCCGTCACCTTCACCGAAATCTGCCTGGCCTTCTGCGACGAGCCGAGCTTGAACGTCGATTTGGTCGCGCCGCTGACGGCCTTGCCGTCCGCGTACCACTGATACGAGAAAGTTGACCCCGTCGTCCATGTGTTCGGTTTTGCGGTCAGGGTCGAGCCGTATGCAAGGGTTCCCGAAATTGATGGGGTCGAGGTTCGCATCACATACGCAGTCGACGATGACGACGTCGTCGCCGTTGCGTAGCCGGACTTTTTCCCCGTGACACGCACGGTCAGCTTTTGACCGCTGCGCGCACTCGACACTACGTAGGTCGACTTCGTCGCGCCTGAAATTGCGGTGCTGTTTGCATACCACTGGTAGGTGAGCGTGGTGCCCGTGGTCCAGGTATTTGCCTTCACCGTCAGCATCGACCCGACGACGGCGCTTCCTGAGACGGAAGGCTTCGGCGCCGTGATGACTTTGCCCGTTGCCGCCGACGTCACCGTTCTCGTTGTGAAGCCATCGAGTGCGCCGGTGACCTTCACGGAGATGCGCTTGTCTTTGTGCGCGGTGGTCAACGTCAGCTCCGGTGTGGTGGCGCCGGCAATGACAGCGCCGTCGGAAAGCCATTGGTAGCTAAGCGCGGCTTCAGGTTCCCAGTTGTCAGTGGATGCTGCCAGAGTGAACCCCACGGCTGCTGTTCCCGTAATTGTGACTGACGTCGCGGCAAAGCTTGCCGCGACTACCGGCGCCGTCTGCTCTGACAGCGCCTCGGCCGACACAAATCCACTTTTTGTCGCCGTGACGCGCACCGAGATCTGCTTGCCGAGCTCTGCAACGGTCAGTTGAAGCGAATCAGAAACCGCACCGTCGATCAGAACGTCATCGGCGAGCCACTGGACGTTCAGGGTGGGGGCGTCCGGCCACTCCCCCATGTTCACGAAAAGTACGTCACCGAACTTGGGCGTTCCACTGATTGACGGCACACCAGGCGTGAGCGACGAAAGCTCGGGGTCGATGACTTCGATTGGCTGATCGTTCACTGTGCCAGTGGCCGCGCTCGCAGGTGCGATCGCAATCAGCGACCCGCCCAGCACCAAGACTGCAGACAGTGCGACGCCGGTGGCGCGCGACAGAACACGGGTAAAGATGACACTCATCGAAGCCCCAGCGGAGATCGGCGCAGGTGTTCGGCCACACGCCGCCCACGTCTATTCAAATCATGCCACGCGAATGCGGGATCTGCGCTCGTAATCGGGGAAGAGACGAATCACACCCCGAGCCGGAGGAACACATGTCGTGCGAGGAAGATTACAGGCGTATCCTCGCTCGGCATCCTCCGATACGACTGCAGCGCGTCACACGTTGAAGCGGAACTCCACCACGTCGCCGCAGATAACAACCTCTGGCGTGTCTTCACGATAAATGAGCAGACATCCGGCGGCGGAAAGAACCCTACGGCCGGACAGCGAATCCTCGAAGGAACAGCCCCGCCGCGAGGTCCTCCGGCGCAAAGTTGACGACGGTCCGCGACAACACGACTCCGGAATCACGGTGGTATCGAACGATCTCATACGGATTGGATCCGTCGCTGTCGACCATCACGACGACTTCATCGCCTTGAAAGGAGGCCTGCGATGAGAGCACTTCGTCCGTGACCCCAGCTACGTCGAACTGCTTCTCCGTCCGACCTGTCGCCAGATCGGTGGACATGATGGAGTTGCTCACACCGAACCATTGGAGCCGTCCGTCTCGAATCGAATCCGCACTCACCTGCGGGTATCCGATGCCGTCGCTGCGCATGAGTCGCTCTGTTAACGGGCCAGCATCCATCGCAACCTCGCGATACTCCCCGGAAGCGATATCCCACATCGAGATGACCGGCCTGACCGGAGAATCGAGCCCTCCGCTGATGGAATCGGAGATGTAGAAGATCGTCCCGCCCTGGCACGGCGCGCTAGCGGGGAGTGCGTTGTCGTGGGCCTGCGCGCTCAGCCCCACGTTCTCCTCGTTACCGTCAGCGGTGTCTGTGAGCTGGTTGAGCATCACCGGCTCGGTGTCAGGGTCGCCCGTCGACGAGTACGGCCCAGTTGCCAAACCGATGCCATAGACCGTGCCTTCACAGTTCGCAGTGGTGTAGTAGCCGCCTTCGACCTCGCTGAGCGTACTGGTGTCGCCAGTTGTGACGACCACTTGGCTCGTGTAGCCACCTGCATCTGAGAACCCCAGATTATAGAGGCCCAACACAGTCGACGGCGAGGTCGCGAGCATCGCGTACTGGCTGTCCGTCTTCGGGCTCGCGATGGTGGTCAGCCGGGTCTCATCAAGGCGATAGTCGTTCTTCAAATCACTAAAGAACAGGCCTTCGTCGGTCCAGACGGGTCGACCATGATCCATCCCCCATGTGGGCAACACAGACACTGAGCCATCTGCATCGACAAGGACCAGCCTCCCGCGGTGATGCGCTCCATCGATGTCTGCGCTCTGCGCGCTGAAGTACAGCGCATACGACGCGCCGCCCAGTTGCTGCGGAATCGGGCCTAGGTCTGCCGAGCTCCCGCATCCAGTGAGGAGGGCGAGCGACGAGAGGAGTACTACCGAGGCCCCTGCGACGCGCTTCATTGTGGTCGGACCATTCTCTCGCGACGACGACCTCCGCCGCCGGCGGAACCCGTCCTAGTGTACGGGTCTCCAGGTCGACGCGCGATGCGAAGATGAGTCAGAAGTCCACGTGATGCTTCACTGCTGACACGCCAAAGGTTTAGTTCGAGAACCGGAACTCGACCACGTCGCCGTCCTGCATGACGTAGTCCTTGCCCTCGAGCCGCGCCTTGCCCTTGGAGCGGGCCTCAGCCACTGATCCGGTCGCGACGAGATCATCGAAAGAGATGACTTCGGCTTTGATGAAGCCCTTCTCGAAGTCGGTGTGGATGACGCCCGCTGCCTGCGGTGCTTTCCAGCCCTTGCCGATCGTCCAGGCACGCGCTTCTTTCGGCCCTGCGGTCAGGTACGTCTGCAGGCCCAGCGTGTCGAAGCCGATACGGGCGAGCTGGTCGAGGCCTGACTCCTCCTGACCGGTCGACGCGAGCAGTTCGGCAGCGTCTTCAGGGTCGAGGTCGATGAGTTCGGACTCGATCTTGGCGTCGAGGAAGATCGCGTGCGCCGGTGCGACGAGCTCGGCGAGTTCGTCCTTGCGCGCGGCATCCGTCAACACTCCTTCGTCGACGTTGAACACGAAGATGACCGGCTTCGACGTGAGCAACCCAAGTTCTTTGATGGGTGCGAGATCGATGCCGCTGACCGAGAGCAGAACGCCTCTTTCGAGCGCGTCCTTCGCGGCGTTCGCTGCTTCGAGCACAGCGGGCTCGAGCTTCTTGCCCCGCACCTCTTTCTCGAAACGCGGGATCGCCTTCTCGATGGTCTGGAGGTCGGCGAGCATCAGTTCGGCGTTGATCGTCTCCAGATCGCCCTTGGGGTTGATGGCGCCGTCGACGTGCACGACATCGTCATCAGCGAACCCGCGCACCACCTGGGCGATGGCATCCGCTTCACGAATGTTCGCGAGGAACTGGTTGCCGAGCCCCTCGCCCTCACTCGCGCCGCGCACGATGCCGGCGATGTCGACGAAGGACACAGCCGCGGGCAGAATACGTTCGCTGCCGAAGATCTCGGCCAGCACGTTCAACCGCGAATCGGGAAGGTTCACGACCCCGACGTTCGGCTCGATCGTCGCGAACGGGTAGTTCGCCGCGAGCACGTCATTCTTGGTGAGTGCGTTGAAGAGGGTGGACTTGCCGACGTTGGGCAGGCCGACGATGCCGATTGTTAGAGCCACGGGGTAAGAGTCTACCCGGCGCCGCCCTGAGTATCAGCGGATGGCGTCTGCGTGCGGCGAGCCTGCGACAGGCCTTCGGCGCTGCGGGAGAAGGTGGTTTCGTGCCTTTGGATTTCACCGCTATCGACTTCGAGACAGCAAACTCTTCTCCTGCCTCAGCCTGTTCGGTCGGGCTCGTCCGAGTCCGAGATGGCGAAGTCGTCGCCACAGCCGGCTGGTTGATCCGGCCCCCGGCAGGCCACGACGAGTTCCAGGAATGGAACATCAAGATCCACGGCATCCAGGCGTCCGACGTGGTGACTGCGGCCACGTGGACCGAGCAGTTCGGCCGCCTGTGCACATTCGCCGGGGCCGACGTGCTCGTCGCCCACAACGCCGGGTTCGATCTGAAGGTGCTGCGCACGGCTGCTGAGGTGACGGGCGACATCTGCCCGCCATACCGCTCACTGTGCAGTCTGCAGGTCGCCCGCAAGACATACGACCTCGACTCGTACCGCCTGCCGATGGCTGCGGCCGCGGCCGGCTTCGCGGAGTTCGCTCACCACGATGCGCTGGCGGATGCTCGAGCATGCGCCCAGATCGTCATCGACGCAGCCTGCCGCACAGGTTCCGCAGACGTGGATGCCCTGGCGTCGAACCTCGGCCTGCGCGTGACAGAGCCGTTGGCAGCAGCACCCCAGACCCCGGAGCCGCGCCTGCTCACCATCGAACGCGCAGCCTGAGCACGTGCATTCGAACCGCTCTCACGCCAGAATGAATACATGACGAACCCCGGCGACTCCCCCGTCAGCCTTGAGGTCATCGAGGGCACCTTCGACCTGGCCCGACAGGGGCGCACCGGCCCGCTCGGCGAGATGATCGACGCCGGCGTGCCCATCGATGTGAGAAACCCGCGCGGCGACACGGTGCTCATCGTCGCGACCTACGCTGAGCAGGAGCACACGGTCGCCGACCTGGTGCGCCGCGGCGCCGACCTTGACGCAGTCAACGCGAGCGGCCAGACCGCGGTCTCCTGCGCGGTGTTCCGCAAGAACGAGACCCTTCTGCGGATGCTGCTCGATGCCGGCGCCGATCCAGACGCTGGCGGGTTGTCCGCCGCAGCCATAGCCGATCAGTTCGCACTGACAGAGATGCGGACGATTCTCGACGAGTACGCGAAACGCTGAGCGGAGCGGCATCCCCGCGATGTCACACCCCCTGGGCATCATTGCCGTATGGATGCCTCACTGATCGTTCTCGTTGCCGCCGTCGCTGTCGCGGCAGGATTCGTCGTGGGCTGGTTCGTGAGCTCGATGCGCACCGTGCGTGAGCGCACGCAGACCTCGACCGAACTCGCACGCGTGCACGCTGAGCTTGCCGCCGCACGCGACGATCGCGACCGGCAGTACGACCTGTATCGCGATGCCGTCGAGCATGCCCGCGTGGAACAACGCGCCGAGGCCGCGCGTGTGCAGCAGCAGAATGCCGTGCTGACAGCGCTCGCACCGGTACGCGAATCACTGCAGCAGATGCAGAACAAGGTGGCCTCGCTCGAACAAGAGCGACATGCGCAGTTCGGATCGCTGGCCGAGCAGCTGCGCCGCGCCCAAGAATCCGATGAAGCTCTCCGTGCGACGACAGAATCGCTCGCGGGCGCTCTGAGATCTACCGCCACCAGAGGTGTCTGGGGCGAAACGCAGTTGCGCCGAGTCGTCGAGGCAGCCGGTCTCACCCGTCACGTCGATTTCGACCTCCAGTCGACGATCTCGTCCGACCGGGGTCAGGGCCGGCCAGACATGGTGATCCGGCTCGCGGGCGGCACATCGATCGCCGTCGACGCAAAAGTCCCGCTCGACGCCTATCTCGAGGCCAGTGCTCTGGCCGGTGGCGACGCCCATGAAGCCGATCGCCGGCAGTACATGCAGAAACACGTCAAAGCCGTGCGTGCGCACATCGACGCGCTCGCGAAGAAGGCGTACTGGTCAGGTCTCGACGCGAGCCCCGAGTTCGTCATCTGCTTCCTGCCCAGCGAATCGCTGGTCGCCTCGGCGATCGACGAAGACCCGACGCTGCTCGACTACGCGTTCGGCAAACGCGTCGCCCTGGCCTCCCCGGTGAACCTCTGGGCGGTGCTCAAGACCGTCGCTTTCACGTGGACGCAGCAGGAAGTATCGACAGAGGCGCGCAATCTGCTCAAGCTCGGAACACAGCTGTTCGATCGAGTCGGCACGCTCGCCGGGCACGCCGATGATCTCCGCCGCGCCCTGGAGCGCACGGTCGACAGCTACAACAAGTTCGCAGGCTCGCTGGAGAGCCGGGTGCTGGTCACCGCGCGGCAGTTCCCCGGCATAGACGCGTCGACGCTTGAAGAAGCACCGGAGGTGATCACGACGCCGACTCGGCGTTTCACCGCTCCTGAACTCGTCGAAGGCCTTCGAGCCGACGTCGGCGCAGTGCGCGAACGACTAGACGAGCTTTAGGCGTTACCCGGCACCCAGCTGAGCAGCGCGATCACAAGGCCGGAGGTGACGACGAAGGCGCCGATCATCCACCAGGAGCTGAGCTCGTGGCCCTCATCGCGGCGCACACGGAACAACACGTCAGTACGACGCGCGGGATCAGCATTCGGGGGTGCCACTGTCGCAGCGGCGGCAGCCGCTGCGCGTGCCGCTTCATCTTCAGGTGAGATGCGAAGAATACGACCGGTGTTCGTGGTCACCGTGTTCGACGGTGCCGACGTACTGTTTCGTCGCGTCTTCTGCGTGGCCATCTCTCACCCTTCTGGATGCCGTCAAGACGTGCTCTCGACAGCAACGAGTACAGGCACCATTGTGCCAGCAATGACTGAGAAACCGCGCAGGAGCGCACGCGTGGAGCGTTTCAGCCCGCCGTCCGCCTTACAGCCACTTGGAGACGAGATGCTCCGAGTTGATACGGCGAAGGGTGCCCGACGCTCCGCGCAGCACCACAGACTCGGTGTAGACATACGTGCCGTCGCGGCGCACGCCCGCGACCAGCTGGCCATCGGTCACGCCAGTGGCGACGAAAAGCGTGTTGTCGCCTTTCACCAGGTCATCGGCCTCGTACACGTGGTCCATCTGCAGGCCTGCATCGATGCCCCGCTGACGTTCGTCATCATCACGCGGCCACATGCGCCCCTGAATGTGGCCCCCGAGCGCCTTGATCGCGCACGCGGTGACGATGCCTTCGGGGCTCCCGCCGACGCCGACGCACATGTCAGTACGGGCGCCGTGGCGCGCGGCGTTGATGCCACCGGCGACGTCGCCGTCGCTCATGAGGCGCGTACCGGCACCCGCTTCCCGAATCTCCTCGATGAGCTTCTCGTGGCGAGGGCGGTTCAACACGGAGACCACGATCTCGTCGACGGGCTTGCCCAGCGCTTTCGACAACAGGCGGATGTTCTCGCCGACGGGTAGACGGATGTCGACGACACCGACCCCGGCAGGCCCGGTGACGAGCTTGTCCATGTAGAAGACGCTGGAGGCATCGAGCATCGTGCCTCGATCAGATACCGCAATCACTGACAGTGCGTTCTGTCGTCCCGCCGCGGTCAGCGATGTGCCGTCGATCGGGTCCACCGCGATGTCGCACTCCGGACCACGCCCTGAGCCGACGATCTCGCCGTTGAAGAGCATCGGCGCGTTGTCCTTCTCCCCCTCGCCGATGACGACCCGGCCCTGGAAGTTGACCGTTCCGAGGAAGGCGCGCATCGCATCCACCGCCGCACCGTCGGCGGCCTCTTTGTCGCCTCGGCCGATGAACGGCACGGCGCGGATCGACGCGGCCTCGGTCGCACGCACCAGTTCGAGTGCGAGGTTTCGATCGGGACGCAGCGGGCTCATATCGGCCGTAAGACTCACCATGTGGCCAGCTTATCCAGCAGGGCGTACGAAACGTCCGGTGTTTCACGGCAGATCCAACGAAGGAATCGCACTTCTTAACAGCAGTGAAGGCTGTGAGTCCGCGCGAGACAGCGCCCCTCGGCATCCGATCGACCTCACCGATAGAGTGGGCACTGTCCCGGCTTCATCTATCGCAGGAGTTTTTCATGCCCGTCGCCACTCCGGATCAGTACGCAGAAATGCTCGACCGTGCGAAGGCTGGTGGCTTCGCGTATCCCGCGTTCAACGTCTCCAGCTCGCAGACCATCAACTCTGTGCTCCAGGGCCTGACCGAGGCCGGCTCCGACGGCATCATCCAGGTGACCACCGGCGGTGCAGACTACTTTGCAGGCCACACCGTCAAGGCACGCGCCACTGGCGCCCTCGCCTTCGCACGCTACGCGACCGAGGTTGCCAAGAACTACCCGGTCACCGTCGCCCTTCACACCGACCACTGCCCGAAGGACGCTCTCGCCGGTTTCGTCGAGCCACTCATCGCTGCCTCTGAAGAAGAGGTCAAGGCCGGCCGCGGGCCGATCTTCCAGTCGCACATGTGGGACGGCTCGGCCGTGCCACTCGACGAGAACATCGAGATCGCCAAGGACCTACTCCCCCGCATGAAGGCGATCAATGCCATCCTCGAGGTCGAGATCGGTGTCGTCGGCGGCGAGGAAGACGGCGTTCAGCACGAGGGCTCGAACGACGCTCTTTACACGACGTTCGCCGATGTCGACCAGGCAGTCCAGGCCCTGGGCCTGGGCGAGCAGGGCCGCTATATCGCCGCGCTCACCTTCGGCAACGTACACGGCGTTTACAAGCCGGGCGGCGTGAAGCTTCGGCCCGAGCTGCTCGGCGACATCCAGCAGGAGGTCGCTGCGAAGTACAACACCGGCCCGAAGCCGCTCGACCTCGTCTTCCACGGCGGCAGCGGTTCGACCGACGAGGAGATCGCGACCGCGGTCGCCAACGGTGTCATCAAGATGAACATCGACACCGACACGCAGTACGCGTACACGCGCGCGATCGCCGACTACATGTTCAAGAACTACGACGGCGTGCTCAAGGTCGACGGCGAGGTCGGCAACAAGAAGCAGTACGACCCCCGCGCCTGGGGCAAGATCGCCGAGACGGCGATGGCCGCACGCGTGGTCGAGTCGACCCGCCAGCTCGGTTCGCACGGCCAGTCCAAGAGCTGACCTTCTCTGATTACAACGCGGAGACCGTGTCGCACAGGCACGGTCTCCGCGTTTTCATGTTGTGCTGACGCCTCAGCGCCGCCGCTTCCGGCGCACTGCGGCAATCACCAATTCGGCGACGGCGTCGATGACGAGCATGACGCCGATGCTCTTCCAACCACCGCGGAGCTTTCTCGTGGCCAGAACGCCGAGCACGAGTTCACCGACATACAGCGCCGTGGCGAGCAACGGCCTCGCCCGGAGTGCCCGCGACAGACGGGCATCCCACCGGTCACGGTGCGTGAGCGGCAACGTCTCTTCGTATCCGCCGATGATGGCGTCACCGATCCCGCGTACCCAGCCCTGCGGCTCGATGCGCAGGTGCGAAGCCCGCTCTTCGTAGCGCGAGACATCATCGTCGAGGGCGAGGTCGATCAGTTCGGCAGGCACCTGGAACGCCGCGAGGAAAGCGATCGTGCGCGCCTCGGCCCCCACCACACCCCCCAGACTCTCCGGCGCCAAGGCGCGGTGTGCGGCATCGACGTCGACGCTCACCGAGGCCGCGATCTCTGAGAGTTCGTCACGCGAGCCATCTCCCTCCGTGATCAGACGGCAGAAGATCTCTTTCGTCTCGGGCACCGTGATGGTCTCAGGGTCGATGATGGGCTGCGTATCCCGCTCCGCCTGAACCCAGAAGGGCACTGCGGGCGCCGCGAACCCCGGGAGGTGCACTTCGATCCAGTCAGCTGTCCCGTCAACCTGGTTGAGTTCGATGACGGGCGCTTCGCCCCTCGTCGGATCCAGCATGTCGGTGGATTCGGTCGTCGCGTAGCGACACAGCGACCACGTTCCCGCCTCGACATAGTCGACGGTGGATTTCACACTCTCCGCAAGGAACCGAGCCGTCATCAGGCCGCGACGAGAAAAGGCGGCCACGCGCACACTCTCCTCGTCGAACATCGACTCGAGTTCAGACTCGTCGAATTCGTCCGCTTCTCCCAGCTCGAACTCGTCGACCGCAGCGTCCGTATCCTCTGCCGAGATCTCCGATTCGTCGTCCGACTCGTCGTCGTCGCCGACGCTGAGCCACAGGGTCATTCCGGCCGCTGAGAAAGCGTCCCGCAGTGCCTGCGCCGTCAGCACTGTCTCGATGCTGTCCTGCTCTGACAGGGTGAGCACCGTGGCTTCCTCGGTCATCGCGATCGTGACGACAGCCTCTTGCCCTTCGGTCCACGGCGCGGTCGCATCACGCAGAGCCGAGACCACTCGAAGTTCGCTCAGAAGCGATCGCGATTCGGGTCGCGGGTCGCCACCGTCGGACCTGTCGACCGATGCATAGGACATGTGAACGGAGAAGCTGTTGTCAGACACCGTCCGACCCTATCCGCGTCCCGCTGAGTGTTCGCCGCGACGCCCCGCTCTGCTGGGCTACGGCGCGGTGAACACTTCGATAATCGTGGGCGCATCCGATGGCCGATGAATCACGACGATCTCATCGCCTGCTTCGACGCGCCCTGGCTGCACCACACGTAGGTAGGGACCGAGCCTGCCGGCTGCGGCGAACCGCTTCACCCAGCCCCGCTCATCGCCGCCACCGACCCAGCGGGCGAACGTCTGACACGGCGAGCGCGGCATGGTGACTTCCACGACAACCCGCGGCCCGATCCGCCACTGTTCGCCGATTCTGGCTGCATTGACATCAAGGCCCTCCACCCTCAGGTTCTCGCCGAACCAGCCCGGTGGCAACTCTCTTCCCAGCTCGTGCGCCCAATAATCGGCGTCCTGCTGTGAGTACGCGTAAACGGCCTTGTCGAGTCCGCCGTGGTGCTTGCGGTCGGCCTGCACGTCAGCGTGCACGCCGTAGGCCCCCACGCGTACCTGACCTGACACAGGCCGCTTGTCGATCGCGGTCGTGCCGACGGCTCCCGAATCCGTACGAAGTTGGTGGACGACACAGACAGCGATCACGCGGCCATCACTCACGGCTCTGACATCCCGCTGATGTGATCGATGAATGCGGGATCGCCCATCATCGGCACCGTGATGCAGATGCCCACGACGACCATGGTCACGGCAGCACCCACGAGCGGGATCCACCATGCGAGCTTGCCTGTGCGCAGTCGGCGCGCTGAGAACCATGCCGTGATCATCCAACCGATCACGAGAAGAACAGCGGCGATCGTGCCCCAGAGCTTGCCCTGAGCGAAGTTCGTGAACTCACCGGGGATCCCGATGATCTTCATGCTCTCATTCATCACCGACGCGAGATCCAGATATGAGATCCCCGTCATGAAGACATTGATGAGCCCATATACGAGGAGAGCGATGGTGATGGGTCGGTCCCACCGCCGCGGCTTCGCTGGAGTGCTCTGCGATGCAGAAGGAGCCGCAGGGTGCTGCGGAGCCGGTGCGACAGGCAGCTCGGCGCTCTCGTCCACGGGAGGCAGGCCCGCGAGCCTGCGCTGCTCTTCGGGAGTCGCGAATTCGCCGTACTGGGGCCGCTGATCGGTCATCCCGCAATGCTATCCGGCGCTGCTTTGAACGCACGCCAGACGAAACGGCGGCCCCCAGAGGAGTGATACTCCTCGGGGGCCGCTGGCCGCGAGCGCTGGGAACACTCAGGCCTCAGACGAAGGAGCGCTGGGGACGCTTTTCTTCGTCTGCAGCACGGTCATATCGCGTGCGTACACAGCCAGGTTAGACAACTGTCCAGAAAAATGCGAGAAGCATCTGCATTCCGCGATCGATCACTTCGCGGTGGCGGCGTCTGTCTTGCGTCCGCCGAGCGCACGGGTGTCGCGGTTGCCTGCAGCGTCCTGCCGCAGCTCTTTGGGCAGCGAGAAGATGAGATCTTCCTCCGCAGTACGCACCTCTTCGACGTCGCCGTAGCCGGCAGCACTCAGCGTCTCAAGAACTTCCCGCACGAGGACTTCCGGCACCGAGGCGCCGCTGGTCACGCCCACGGTGACGACGTCGTCGAGCCACTCCTGCTTGATCTCTTCGGCATAGTCCACGCGGTAGGCGGCCTTGGCTCCGTACTCCAGCGCGACCTCGACGAGTCGGACGCTGTTCGAAGAATTCGACGAACCCACCACGATCACGAGATCTGCATCCTTGGCGACCTTCTTGATCGCCACTTGACGGTTCTGCGTCGCATAGCAGATGTCATCAGAAGGCGGTGCCTGCAGATCAGGGAAGCGCAGACGAAGACGGTTGACGGTTTCCATCGTCTCGTCGACCGAAAGCGTGGTCTGCGACAGCCATACGACCTTCGACGGATCCTTGACCACGACCGTGTCAGCCTCTTCGGGCGAGTTCACGATGGTCACTCGCTCTGGCGCGTGACCGGCTGTTCCCTCGACCTCTTCGTGTCCGTCATGGCCGATGAGGAGAATCTCGAAATCATCGCGAGCGAACCGCACGGCTTCGCGATGCACTTTGGTCACCAACGGACAGGTCGCGTCGATCGCGTGGAGTCCTCGATCGGATGCCGCGTTCACCACAGCTGGCGAGACACCGTGCGCACTGAAGACGACGTTCGCGCCCTCCGGCACCTCGTCGACCTCCTCGACGAAGATCGCGCCCTTCTCCTCGAGCTCGGTCACGACATGGATGTTGTGCA
>JBEBSN010000002.1:0-63070 GCA_040394295.1 Microbacterium sp. | reverse complement strand
CAGCTGTCGCAGCATCCGCCACCTGACTTCCCCCGCACGTTCCACCAGAGAGGAACACCATGTTCACACCACGCACCTCCCGTCTCACCGCCGTCACCGGCATCGCGCTCGCCGCGTCTTTCGTACTCGCCGGTTGTGCGAGCAGCAACCCGCTCGATACCCCGAACGACGAGGGCTCCGAGGGATCCAGCGAAACCATCGTGATCGGATCGCAGGCGTACTACTCGAATGAGATCATTGCCGAGATCTACGCGCAGGCTCTCGAGAGCGAAGGGCTCACGGTCGAGCGCAGATTCAACATCGGCCAGCGCGACGCCTACATGCCGGAGCTCGAATCGGGCGCGATCGATCTGTTCCCCGAGTACACCGGCAACCTGCTGGAGTTCCTCGACCCGGATGCCACGGCGACCAGCCCTGACGATGTCTATGCCGCTCTTCAGGAGGTCGTTCCCGACGGCCTTACGGCCCTGGACTATGCCGATGCCAGCGACCAGGACACCTACACCGTGCTCAGGGAGTTCGCCGACGAGAACGGCCTCACCACGATCGCAGACCTTGCAGACGCTGGAGAGGGCCTCGTGATCGGCGGCGCCCCCGAGTTCGAACAGCGCCCGTATGGTCCTGCCGCCGCTGAAGAGGTCTACGGCGTCACCCTGGCGTTCTCGGCGACGGGCCCGACCACGCTCGACGCGCTCCTTGCTGGCGAGATCGACGTTGCAGACATTTACTCCGCAGACCCTGCCTTCCAGAGCGGTGACCTTGTGGCGCTGGAAGACCCGGAGGGGTTGATCCTGGCCTCGAACGTCGTCCCGATCGCGGCAAGCGATGTGGCTGACGAGATCGCCGACGTCATCAACGGCATCAGTGCGGCGCTCACGGTCGAAGACCTCGTCGCGCTCAACGCCCACAGCACGATCGACGAGCAGTCGACACCGGATATCGCCAAGAAGTGGCTTGAGGACAAGGGCCTGCTCTGACAGCCGTTTTCGAATCGCGCAAATTGCCCGGTTGCGCTTCGGATGCAGCAATTTGCGCGAATCGAACACCCGCCGCACCTGGGAGAATAGAAGGATGCCCCGACGTACGATCTCGAAGCGTGAACTCGCTCAGCGGCTCGATATCCCCCTCGAGATGCTGACCAGGCACGGTCTGGATGAAGGCCTGAGCGAGGCCGACTTCGCCGCGCTCGAACAGGAGCCGCCTGCGTGGCTCGTCCAGTCACGCGCGAACCGCAAGAAGGGCGGTCGCCCGGTGTGGGCGACGCTGAAATGCGACGTCTGCGGGTTCACCGAATCCGCTCGCCCCAAGAAGTGGTGGCCCGAGTTCACGTATCTGAGCTGCCGCGATCACGCACCGCAGGATCTTCCCGCACCGCGATCCGATCAGCACCGCACCGAGATCGAGGGCGTCGGCGGCCGCTTCATCGGCATCGTCGACGTCACCGTCTGAGAACCACGAGACCTAGACTCGGGCGTCCTGCCGCGGGATCCACACCTTCTTGATGATGATCAGGATGGATGCCGTCACCGGCACGGCCACGAGAGCCCCGAGCAGCCCCAGCAGGGTGCCGCCGACGAGCGCGCCGATGACCACCAGAGAACCGGGGATCGCGATGGCCCGGTTCATCACGCGCGGGGTCAGGAAGTACGACTCGAGCTGCATGTACACGAGGTAGATCACTGCGAAGACCAGCGCGAGGATGGGGTCGACGAACAGTGCGATTCCGGTGCCGATCACCCAGAAGATGAGCGATCCGACAAGCGGGATCAGCGTGATCAGGAACGCGACGACCGCGAGCAGCAGTGGGAACGGCAATGCCATCACCGTGTACAGGAGCAGGACCACCAGCGCGTTGAAGAACGCGAGCGTCACCATGCCCATCACGTAGCCGCCGACCGAATCGGTGATCTGGCTGGTGATGATGTCGGCGTTGCGGCGGTCGCGCGCCGGGGCCAGTCGCAGCATCGCCGTCTTCATCGCGGGCAGCGTCGCGACGAAGTAGATCACGAGTACGAGCACGATCACCACGCCGGAGAGGGCGTTCGCGATCGATGCGCCCACCTGCAGCGCACCGCCGCCGATCGCAGCGATGTTGGCCGGATCAGTGAGGAAGCCCTGGATGTCGGCGACGAGGTCTTGGAACTGGTCGCCGAACTGCGCCTCGAGGGTCGCGTAGACCTCGCTGCCGGCGAAGGCGCCGATCAGGTCGGGAACGCTCTGTACGAACGCGGTGATCTGCTCGACCACCACGGGTATGACCATCCAGAGGATGAGAGCGAGGATCACGATGAGCCCGAAGAGCACGATCACGACACTCCAGCCGCGTTTGAGCCCTCGGCGTTCGAGGAAGCGAACCGCAGGATCGAGGCCGAGGGCCGCGAAGAGTGCGAGCGCGATGTAGATGATGACCGTGGAGAGGTTCGACAGTGCGAGTCCGAGCAGGATCGCAGCGAGAGCGCCGAGTGTCACGAGGAAGCCGAACACGAACGGGCGGTCGATGCGGGTCCAGAAAGAACGGTTCGAGGGCTCCGGCTCGACGATGGGCTTCGGTGTGAGTTCCTGCTCGGACGCAGGCTCGGCCTTCTGCTTATCAGGGGTGGTCGTCACCGGCGGATCGGTCTTGATCTTGCCCGCCGCTTCGGCTCTTGAGGCGGGAGCTTGAACAGCGTCGGCATCGTCTGCGCGGACGTCGGCGTTGTCGGACGATCCAGGCGTTTCGGAAGTCATGCGCCAACTCTATGTTGCGCTCGCGCGATATCGTCGTAACTGCGACCAGGAGGAGAGAGATGACTGACGCCGACGAGGCCAGAGCAGAATTGCTGCGCCTGCGAGGCAGTATCGACAACATCGATGCCGCCCTGATCTTCATGCTGGCCGAGCGCTTCCGAGCCACCCAGCAGGTCGGCATCCTCAAAGCGACGCACGCCATGCCTGCATCTGACCCCGGACGCGAAGAACAGCAGGTGGCGCGGCTGCGCGCGCTCGCCGAAGAGGCGCACCTCGATCCCGAGTTCGCTGAGAAGTGGTTCAACTTCGTCGTCGCCGAGGTCATCCGTCACCACACCGAGGCCGCCGAGGGCCGCTGACTCTCAGCCTCAGACCTTCAGCACCTGTCCGTTGCCGATTCCTTCGACGGCCAGCGTGTATGCACGGCTAACCTCTTCGTCCGTCACAGGCCGGTGACCTGTGAACAGCGAATGTGACGCGGGGGAGTTCTCCAGAACGTCCGGTGAGACGGCATTGATGCGGATGCCGCGAGGCGCCTCAGCGGCAGCGGTTATCACGAACGATTCCACCGCGCCGTTGGCCGCAGCGCCGGCAGCGCCGGTGGCTATCGGCGCGCGGGAGAGCACGCCGGTGGTGAGCGTGATCGACCCACCATCGCTCACGTGCTCAAGAGCGGTCCCCACCAGCGCGAGCTGCGGCAGCGCTTTCGACACGAACGCTGCGAGATAGTCGTCGCGATCGAGCTCGGTGACGTGCTTGAACGGCACTTTGCCTGCCGCGACGATGATCGCGTCCACTGTGCCGGTCGCTGCGAACAGCGCGCGCACCGACTCCGGCTCCGTGATATCTACTGTCCACTCACCTGTGCGCGATGCGCGCAGCACGTCGTGCCCGCGGGATGCGAGGGTGTCTGCGACGACCCCACCGATATGCCCGGATGCCCCGATCACCAGAATCTTCATGAGAACCTCCGCTTCCACGGTAGTCGCCGAGGTCCTCGTCCACGGCAGCGGTTGGCTCTGACCGACCGGAGTACCGCGACCCGCCAGCCGAGCAGCGCTACTTGACGCTTCCGGCGGTCAGGCCGCCGACGAGGCGTTTCTCGATCATGATGAACAGGACGATGACGGGGAGGATGGCGACGATCGAGACGCCGAATACGTATTGCCAGCTGGTTTCGTATTGACCGACGAATTTGGTCAGAGCGACGGCGAGGGGCTGGTTCTTGTCGGTGGAGAGGATGACGAGGGAGGCGGCGAATTCGTTCCAGCACGAGACGAAGGTGAACACGATCGCGGTGACGATTCCTGGCCAGACCAGGGGCAGGTTGATCTTGAACAGCACGGTCAGACGGCCTGCGCCGTCGATCTGTGCGGCTTCGTCGATCTCTTTCGGGATGCCGGCGAAGAAGGAGTGCATGATCCATACGGCGAATGAGAGGTTGAAGGCGGCGTTGATGAAGATCATCGCGGCCCAGGTGTCGCCCATGCCGAGGGTGGTGAACTGGCGGAACAGGCCGGAGGTGAGGACTGCGGGCTGCAGCATCTGTGTGACGATCACGAGGAACAGGAACACCATGCGTCCCGGGAATCGGAAGCGTGCGGTGTAGTAGGCCGCCGGCATCGCGACGAGGAGGACGAGCAGCGTCGCGAACACGGCGATGATGATCGTTGAGATGAGGTTGTACGGCAGGGGCGTTTCGGGGGTCGACCACATGTTGATGTAGTTCTCCCAGTGCCATTCCACGGGGAAATAGGTCGGATCGACGGAGCGGATCTGTGACTTCGTCTTCACCGACCCGAAGAACATGATCAGATACGGCAGCACGAAGATTCCCAGCACGAGCGCGCCGGCCAGCATCCGCAGGATCACGCGCGGCAGGGAGACCTGGTCGGCGGTGTAGCGGCGTCGGCGACCGATGGGTGCTGCCGGGCGTCCGTTGCCGGATGTCGTGATGACGCGGGTTTCAGTGATGGTCATCGTCAGACCTCCTTCATGGGCTTGACGATCTTCACGTAGAGCGCGACGATCACGATCACGATCAAGAACGCCACGACCGACAGGGCACTGGCGACGTCGATCTTCTTCTGTAGTTCGATGTACTTGAAGATCATCGTCATGACCGTGTCGGCGTCGTAGCCGGGTATCGACCCCGTCATGACTTTCAGGATCGGCAGCGAGTTGAACACGTTGATGATGTTGATGAGAACGGCCACGCTGAGTGCTCCGCGCAGCTGCGGGAACACGATCGACCAGTAGGTGCGTGTGGGGCTGGCGCCGTCCATCTTGGCGGCTTCGAGCGTGTCTGCAGAGACGGTGGCCAGGCCCGAGAGCAGGGTGTAGGTCGTGAACGGAAGCGACACGAAGATCGCGATCACGATCGACCACGCGAACGCGGTGGCCGGGTTTCGCGTCCAGCCGTAGCCCTCGGGGGTGTCGACGAAGCCGATGTCGACGAGGAACTTGTTGATCACACCGAAGTAGGGCTCAAGGCCGTAGTAGAACACCATGGTCGTCATCACGACGGATGCTGCCCACGGAACGATCACGGCGAGGCGGACGAGCTGGCGTCCGGGGAACGCCTTGTTGAGGATCTGAGCCAGGCCGAGCGAGAGCACGACGGTGATCGCGACCACCGAGATCACCCAGATGATCGTTCGGCCCATGATCGGCCAGAACGCGGGGAACGAGAACACGGCGGCGTAATTGTCCAAGCCCACCGACCCGTTGTCCAGGCCCGACAGAGAGATGTCTCTTGTCGAGTTGAAGAACATCACTCCGGCGGGGAAGAACACCACACCGACGATCAGGATCAGTGCCGGTGCCAACCACGGCAGCGCCCGCCAGAGCTCTCGTGCGCCGGGGCGCTTTTGCCCGACGGCATCGGCCGGGCCGGAGATGTGGGGGCGACCGGTGGCCGCCCCCACGGGGTTCGATGATTTCGTCGATCGGTTCATGGATGTCTTCCGAACCCCTTCATCTGCGGGCCTCAGCCCGCGTCGACCTGTGCCTGGATCTCTGCCAGCACGTCCGCGGCCGCTTTGGTCTGCAACTGCCCGAACAACGATTTGAACGCGCCGTCCGCCGCTGACCACTTCGCGTTCGTCGACGGGTAGAACTGCGCATCGGGGAGAACCTCGAGGAACGGAGCGAGAGCCTCATCGCCGGCGAGTTCTTCAGAGCCCGACTTCGTCACGGGCAAGAACCCCTCCGCCTGCACCCACGGCACATAAACCTCAGGGGAGTAGAAGTAATCGAAGAACGCCGTGATCGCCTCGGCCTTGTCGCCGTCGTTCTGGAAAGCCATCAGCTGGTCCGCGACGCCGAGCGTGAACGGTGAGCCGTCCTCGGTCGGAATCGGAACGATCGAGTAATCCAGATCAGGGTTGCTCTCCTCGATCTGCCCCACTGTGGGCGGCAGACCCACCTGCATGCCGATCTTGCCCTGGATGAAGATATCCATCAGGGGTGAACGCTGCGTAGAACCAGGATCAGCCTGCGTCGCACCGGCGTCGATCATCTTCTTGATCTGCTCGGCACCGGCCAGATTCTCCGGAGTGTCGATCGTGATCTCGGACTCATCACCGAAAGAGCCCCCACCGCCCCACAACCACACGGCCGCCTCAGCCTGCGCCTCTTCCGACCCGAGCGGCATACCGTACCCGGCAACGCCGTCTCCGAGCTCTGAGACCTTCGTCGCCGCATCCAACAGCGACGCCCAATCGGTCGGCGCCTCCACGCCGGCCTCTTCGAGCAGTGCGTTGTTCACGAACAACGCACGCGCCGAAGCGATGAACGGCAGTGCGTACGTCGTCCCCTCCAGTTGCTCATTCGCGATGAACGACTCCTGAAAATCTGAGAACGTCTCAGGGCTGGTGACCTCTTCGACGTCGTAGAGAAGGCCATCCGCAGCAAACCCGGCAAACGGGCCACCGTTGTAGATATCCGGAGCCTCACCGCCTTGCACCTTCGTCGCGACAACACTTTCAAGGTTGTCCCACGACTGCACCTCGAGATTGACCGTGACGCCCTCATTCGCCGCCTCGAACCCCTCGATGACCTCTTCCCACAGCCCCTTGGTGTTATCCGAATAACTGGGCACCAACAGATCGATCGACGTCGACCCCTCGCCACCGTCAGCGCCGCCACTCCCATCATCACCACCACCAAAACCGCAGGAAGCGAGAGCAAGTGTCGCTGTCGCCGTCAACGCGACAGCACCGACCCGTAGAGATTTCTTCATGTCATTCCTCACTGTGTTGGCTAACTGTCGCGAAGGATGCGTTCTCACGCGACAGTGCGTGGTCGTAGTACGCGTCTTTGCGCTGGGTTGGAACACTACCCCGATTTGTGAAGTGTGTGAACAAACGCGCCGCGGAACGTCATCGAATCGTGGCAATGACGTAATTTGCTTGTTTAGTCGGCTAAAGCGTCATAATGTATCACTACGATGGAACGAAACCTGATCCTCACAGTGACGCCGAATCCCGCCCTCGATCTGACCTGGGAGATCGATCGCGTCGAGCCCGGCGGTACGCACCGCGCCGATACCGGGCGCGTGCGCGCGGGAGGCAAGGGCCTCAACGTCGCCCGCGTCGCCCATGCACAGGGCTTCGAGGTGCAGGCGCTCACGACGTTCGGCGGGGCAACGGGCAAAGAGCTTCGTGACGAACTCGAACGGAGCGGCGTGCCCCACGCGCTGCTGCCCGTCGGCGCCGCCACCCGGCGCAGCGTCGCCTGGGTCGACCGTTCGCTCGGCGACACGACGATCGTGAACGAGCGCGGTCTCAGCCCGAGTCGTGAGGAGTGGGCGCAGTTCGTCGCCGCCGTGTTCGAGCAGGCCGCGGCGGCAGCCGTCGTGGTGATCTCCGGCAGTTTCCCACCCGGAGCCCCGCAGGGGCTGTTGGAAGCGTTGATCGCCGCGGCCGGTGATCGGCCGGTGATCGTCGACACGTCCGGTCCGGCTCTGCTCGCTGCCGCGGATGCCGGCGCCGGAGTGCTCAAGCCGAACCGAGCGGAACTCGCCGAAGCGACAGGCATCGCCGAACCGATCGACGGAGCGCGCGAACTGCTGCGCCGCGGTGCACGGTTGGTGTTGCTGTCTCTGGGGGCCGAGGGAATGCTCGCCGTCACCGCCGACGAGGTGTTGCGTGCACGTCTTCCCGCTGCGCTTTCGGGCAACCCGACCGGAGCAGGAGACGCCGCAGTCGCTGCGGTCGCAACTCTGATCGCTGCCGGCGAGCACGACACCCAGACGATCCTGCGACGCGCAACGGCCTGGTCGGCAGCAGCCGTGCTCATGCCGTTGGCGGGCGAGATCTCGCCGCAGCATCCGCAACTCGAAGCCGACCTGATCATCGACACGATCTCATCCGAGAAGGACACCAAATGACCCTCGTCTCCGCTGCCGACCTCATCCACGACGCTGCCACTCGCCGTCGAGGCATCGGTGCGTTCAACGTGATCCATCTCGAGACGGCTGAGGCGCTGGTGGCGGCATCCGCTCAGGCGCAGCTGCCCGTGATCCTGCAGATCTCGCAGAACTGCGCCGCCTACCACGGCGCGCTCGAGCCCATTGCGGCGGCGACTCTCGCGATGGCGCGCCGCGCAGAGATCCCGGTCGCCGTGCACCTCGATCACGCCGAAGAGCCCGAACTCGTCGATGAGGCGATCGCCCTGGGTTTCGGGTCGGTGATGTTCGACGGCGGAGCGCTGCCCTACGACGAGAACGTCGCGCTGACGGCAGAAGTCGCCCGTCGCGCTCACGCCGCCGGCGTCTATGTCGAGGGTGAGCTGGGCGAGGTCGGCGGCAAGGACGGCGCCCACGCCCCCGGCGTGCGCACCGACCCGGCAGAGGCGCAGGCATTCGTGGCCGCTACGGGTGTCGACGCGCTCGCCGTCGCGGTGGGCTCTTCGCACGCGATGCTCGATCGCAGCGCCTCGCTCGATGTCGACCTCATCGCGCGCCTTCACACCGCCCTGGACATCCCCCTCGTCCTGCACGGCTCCGCGGGTGTCGCCGACGCCGTCATCGTCGATGCCGTGCGCGCAGGCATGACGAAGATCAATGTCTCCACCCACCTGAACGGCTTCTTCACCCGGGCGGTGCGCTCGAGCCTCGCAGCAGATGAGCGCTTGGTCGATTCGCGCAAGTATGTCGCGCCCGCTCGCGCCGCGGTCGCAGACGAGGCGGCCCGGATGCTGCAGCTGTTCGCGCTTGTCGATGCTCCTGTGCAGGAAGAAGCACAGGGCGCGCGATGAAGCGCGCGGCCAGACTGAGCGCGATCCTCGACCTGCTCGCCGAACAGGGAGAGGTGGCGGTCGACGAACTCACCGTCCGCTTCGACACCTCGGCGGCGACGATCCGCCGCGACCTCGACAGCCTGGCAGAGCAGCGGCTACTCACCCGCACGCACGGTGGAGCCGTCGCACAGTCCGTCGCGTATGAACTGCCGGTGCGATACAAAAGCCACCTGCGAACGGATGAGAAGGAGCGCATCGCACTCGCGGCGGCAGCACTCGTGAGTCCGGGTGCGGTCGTAGGGCTCTCCGGCGGCACGACGACGACGGCCATCGCCGGGGCGCTCGCCGCTCGCGACGATCTCGGCGACGTCACGGTCGTCACCAACGCCGTCAACATCGCCGCGCAGTTGGCGACGCGGCCCGACATCAAGGTCGTCGTCACCGGAGGCGTGATCCACTCCCGCAGTTACGAGCTGGTGGGTCCGTTCGTGGAACAACTGCTCGCCGGCATCCATCTGGACATCGCTTTCATCGGGGCGACCGCGATCTCTGCGGAGAACGGCGCGAGCACACATGACGAGCGGGAGGCGGCGGTGAACCGGATGATGGCCTCGCGTGCGCATCGCGCCGTGGTCGTGTCCGATTCGAGCAAGATCGGGCGTGCAGCGTTCGCTCGAATCGGGGGCCCTGAACTGTTCGGGACGGTCATCACGGATGCTCCGGCCGGAGCCGCCGGACTCGACGAAGCCGGATACGAGGTCATCAACGTCTGAACGGGGGCCAGATCCGGCTGCGTCCTAGGCTGGACGTGTGCTCACTCTTGCGATCCTGTTGTTCTTGAACGCTGCCGTCAACGTGGTCGTGTGGCCGCGGTTCTATAAGCGCGTTGCGAACGATCCGCGGGCGAGGGATACCACGGGCAAGGCGACGACGTTTCTTAAGGTGCACGCAATCCTGATCGCTGTTGCGCTGCTGCTCGCGGTGATCTCGGCCGCCGCAGGCGTGGCCGCACTGGTCGGCGCGCTGTAGCGGGGCTTCAGCGGAAGAAGGTCAGGCACGAGCGACGGGCTGCTGCAGTTCGGTGACCCAGTCGGACTGATCATCCGACTCGGCCCGGACGTAGAGTTCTCGGCACGGTCCGGCCGGCACGAAGCCGCGGGCGAGCGTCTCGGCGTGGATCGCCTGCCAGCTGTCGGCGATGCCCGACATCGACCCGAGATGGATGCCGCACACCGCAGTGTCTGTCGCGTGCAGCTCGACGACCTCGAAACCCTCGCGCTCGGCGCCTGTGTACGTGTACCCGACAGTGATCGAGAGGCCGTCCTCGACGTTCTCATACTGGGCGATCGGTGTGTCCAGCGCGCCGCGCTCATGGCCGATGATCTCGGCGACCGCGTCGAACGCGGGGCCCACGACACCGGCGACCTCGGGCTGAGACGCCACGACCATGCGCCGTGCGGCGAGGCGTACGGCGGGCAGGGGCTTTTCGATGATCTCGATCTGGGACATCTGATTCTCGCTTTCGATGAGGTGGAGTCGCCTTTCCACGTCGACGAGTCTGGCGGCGGCGATTCGATGCTCCTGCTCCACCTCGGCACGGCGGATGCGCAACAGTGCGCTGATGCGGTCGGCATCGACTCCCCGCTCCAGCACCATCAAGATGTCATCAAGGCCGAAGCCGAGCTGACGAAGGGCGACGATCCTGTGCAGCCTTGCGAGCTGCGCGGGGTCGTAGGAGCGGTAGCCGCTGAACTCGTCCACGTGCGCGGGCACGAGCAGTCCGGCGGTGTCCCAGTGCCGCAGCATCCGGTGGGTCACCTGGCCGATCTGCGCGAAGGCTCCGATGGACAACATGTCTCAGTTCTCCCGCCTGCCACAGTGTCAGAGTCAAGTATCGCCTCAACGCGTCTCGAATTGGCGCGCATGCTCCGTCCAGCCTGATTCGATCGGCAGGGCGCGCAGCCCACGGTTGCCGAAGGCGAGAAGCACAGCGACCGCGCACAGTGCGGCGGCGGCGACGAGCGTGAACTCCCTTCCGATCAGTGACAGCCCGAAGCCCGCGATGATGGGGGCGAGCGGCATCGCGCCCATGCCGAGTACGGCGCTGGCGCTGTTGGCTCGTCCGAGCAGTTCGGTGGGGGTGGCGACCATGAAGTAACCCATAAGCGCCGCGTTCACCGTGGGCACGAAGAGCACCACCACACCGAGCACGGCCGCAATGGCGAGCGGCTCGTGTACGGGAATCAGCACGAACACCCCCAGCGTCGACACCCCGAGCCCGGCGATGATCGCGACGCCGGCGCGAACCCGCGACACCAGCGCCGGGGCCAGCAGTGCGCCCACGAGCATCATCACGCCGGCTCCCGTGGCGAGCAGGCCGATCGTCAATGCCGTCTCGCCCTGCTGCTGCAGCGCGTAGATGACGGTCGTCATAGCCGTGCTGAACCCCAGGTTGATGATCGTCGCCACGAAAAGCACCCCGCGCAAGTCTGGCCTCGAGAGCAACCACCGGAATCCCTCCGCGATCTCGCGTCGGGCATTCGGTCTGCCGACTGCGGGCGCGGCCGTCGCCGGTGCGCTCTCGGAAGCTTCGGCCACGGAGGGGATGGCACCGGGCGCGGCGGAGCGCTGCAGTATCCACGCCGTCACCATCGCGATCACGTGGCACACCGCCATCGCCGCGCCGATCAACCACCCACCCACGGCCAGCAAGGCCCCGCCGAGGGGTCCGCCCGCGAGTTGAAGCACAGCGTCGCGACCCTGGTTCGCCGCCTGTGCCCTGCCCATGGCGTCGTCTGGCACGATCTCTTTCAGTGCGCTCTCGCCCGCGACGTCGAAGAGCCCCGCGCGTGCGGCGAGCAGCACGTCGATCGCCAACAGCGTCGCGAAGGTCAGCGCATCTCCCAGCGCGAGCAACATGAAGCCCGCCGCGAGCACCGTGCCGATGGCCGAGCCCAGCACCATCATGGTGATGCGCCGGTGCCGGTCGGCGAGCACGCCGCCGAGAAGCGTGGTGGCGGTGCGAACCCCCATTCCGATCGCACCGATGATGCCGGCCTGGGCGGGATCGTTCGTCACGAAGAGCACGATCAGCGGGATGGCGAAGCTGAACAGTGCCCCCGCGAGGCCTTTGGCCGTGTCGCTGATGAGCCAGGCGATGTAGCGGGTGTTGCGAGTGAGCCGATGTGGAACGGCAGCGATGGTCATGACACTCACAATAAACGCGCAAGAACAGTTGCGCAATATCTCTTGCGCAATTTTCGGTGTGGATATGATCGAAGGATGGCGCAGACGAGTGGGCACGGCGAAGAAGTCGTCATGACCACAGCGATGCTCAAGGCGCTCGCACATCCGCTGCGCCGTCGCATGACGAAGAGCTTCGCCAGTCGCGAGTTCGCGAGGGCGGCGGATATCGCCGAAGACCTGGGCGTGCCGGCCAACAGCGCCAGTTTCCATCTCCGCGTGCTCGCCGACGCCGGGCTCATCGTCGAGGCTCCCGAGAAGGCGCGCGACCGCCGCGACCGCGTGTGGACGGCGGTCAAAGGCGCATGGAACGTCGGTTCACCACAGCATCCCGTCGAGGACGAGGTGCTAGGCGGCGTGCTGATGCGCACTCTCGCTGAAGACCATAACGACATGGTGCGCCGCGTGATGACGTGGGCACGCGAGTATGTCTCGGGTCGAGATACCGGCTCGCACGGGACGTTCGCGCAACGCACTCTGCGCCTGACGGAGGCTGAGTTCGAGTCGCTGATGGACAAGGTCAACGTCCTGATGAACGAGGCCGAAGCCACTCACGATCACGACGACCCGGAAGGTCGAGTGTGGGACATCCATGTCGTCGCCGCCGACGACGAGATCTGAGCGGCAGAAAAGGGCCGGACCCGACCACCGTATCCCGAGAACGGTGACCAGATCCGGCCCATGTGATGCCGGGCGAAGCCATGCCCGGCGGCGTGCTCAGGGCTTGGCCCTGCGGAATGCCAGGAACGACACGCCTGAAAGGACTGCCACGGCGACGAGCCCCCACAGGGCGAGCCCGAGGGCGCCGAGATCGAGGATGCCCATCCACACGTTGCCCCACAGTTCAAGGCGTGTGATCGCGTAGATGATCGCGAGAAGCGCGAGCACGAGAGCGAAGCTGACGATGGTGAGCACCACTGGCCCCCAGCTCTTGTAAATTGTCGCGCCGGTGAATCCGACGACGAAGAAGAACAGTGCGAGCGTGAAGAAGACGACGAAGGCCCCGAGTGGGCCGGCCTCCCACATCCATGGCAGGTGGAAGACGTAGCCGTTGAGGCCGTAGCCGTTCGTGAGCTGCTCGATCGCTCCACCTGCGACGAAGATGACGGCGATGAGCACACTGCCGAGGATCGCCGCGAGAAGGGTCCCGACGAAGAAGTCACGCCGGGTGATGCTCAGCGCCTGCGAGAACGGGAAGGTGAGCGTCATCGCCGACATTCCGATGGCGAAGAAGTACCACAGCGGCGCTTGCCCGCCGCCGCCATACTTGGGCTCGCCGCCCGGAATCATCGCGTAGATGAGGATGGAGATGATCACCGCTCCTGCGAGCACAATCAGAGGCACCCAGATGAAGGTCTGTTTGTTGATCAGCTGCAGACGGACGACATTGAGCGTGCGAGACATCAGCGAACCTCCTGGTTTTCTGTGCCAGCCTTCTGGGTCAGGCGGACGATGAGCTGTTGAAGGGACACGGGTGCGAGGTCGAGGCCGGATGCGGTGACCTGAGCGCGCTCGTGGGCCGAGAGCGCGCCCAGCACGGTGACGGAGGCGACTCGTCCCAGCGATTCTCGGTGCAGCACTTCGCGATCTGCGACCCAGGCGTCGACCTCCGACGCGTCGCCGACCACGGTCACGGCGCGGTCGCGGACAGCATCCGTGTCTTCGTCCATGAGGATGCGCCCCTCATCGATCACGATGACGCGCTCGATGAGGTTGGAGACCTCGTCGATGAGATGCGACGAGAGGATGACCGTGCGCGGGTGTTCGGCGTAGTCGTTGAGCAGCCGATCGTAGAAGATCTGCCTGGCGACGGCGTCGAGTCCGAGGTAGGGCTCGTCGAAGAACGTGATCTCGGCGCGCGAGGCGAGGCCGATGATCACGCCCACGGCCGAGAGCTGTCCGCGTGAGAGCTTCTTGATGGTGCGCTTCATCGGCAGCTGAAAGTCTTTGATCAGCTGCTCGGCGAACTGCTGATCCCAGTTCTTGAAGAACAGCCGCGCCGCGGTGAAAGCATGACGCGGCGTCGCGTCATCCGGATACTTCTGGCTCTCACGGACGAAACAGATGCGGTCGAGCACGTGGGTGTTCTCATAGGGGTGCTCTCCGAATACTTTCACGGTGCCTGACGACTCGAAGTTCTGGGCGGTGAGGATCGACATGAGAGTCGTCTTTCCCGCGCCGTTGCGACCGAGCAGGCCGTAGATGGCGCCCCCCTCGATCGAGAGCGAGACATTGTCGAGTGCGAGCTTGTCCTTGTAGCGCTTGGTGAGGTTGTTCACCTCGATGACAGCGGTCATGCGGGGCTCCCTTCATCGGTGGCGGATGCTGCTCTCTCGCGCAGCAGTGTTGCGAGGTCGTCAGGGCCGAGTCCGAGCGTGCGGGCTTCGGCGAGCAGAGGGTCGATGTAGCGGTCGGCGAACGCGGAACGGCGCTCGCCGAGCAGCAGTTCGTGGGCGCCGGCGGCGACGAACATGCCGACACCACGCTGTTTGTAGAGCACTCCCTTTTCGGTGAGCATCGCGACTCCTTTCGCGGCGGTGGCGGGGTTGATGCGGTAGAAGGAGGCGAGTTCGTTCGTCGAAGGCGCCTTGGTCTCTTCGGCAAGAGAGCCGTCGAGAATGGAGTCCTCGATCTGCTCCGCAACCTGGATGAAGAGCGGCTTGCCTTCTTCGATCACGATGCCTCCTGTGGTCAGTTGGTTAGCTACTCGACTAACTAACCATACAACCAAGGCTGCGTCAAGTGTCGATCGTGCAGACCTCAGCCGCGCAGGTCGCGCGCGCGCAGCGCGAGCGTCGCTGCGGGGTCGGACGCTTTGCGGCGTTCGCTGAGGCTTGTGCTGAAAGTTCCGTCCGTCCGCACGCCGGATAATGAGAAGCATGGACCTTAATTTCCTTCTCGAACAAAGTTCTGTAGAAAAGGTTTCGGAAAACACGTTCCGATACGTGCGGCAGCACATTCCCGGGTACGCCTCCATGCCGACCGGATCGGTATTGGATGATGTGCGGGTTCAAATAACTTCTAGTGTCCGGTCGTATTTTTCGTGTCTTGCCTCAGGGAGGACGCCGGGGCATGACGCTTTTGAGGCGGTTTCAAGAACTGCACGGGCGCGAGTTCTGCAGCAGATTCCGCTCGAGACAGTACTAACCGGATACCGCGTCGGTTTGTCTCTGTGGTGGGAACACGTGATGTCGGTCACGCCGGCAGAGCGCCACGGGGCGCTGGCGATTTTGACACTTGCATTCTCCGACGTAATCAACGATGAGGTTACGGTCGCATACGCGGATGAAGTCGCGATGCGGCGAGCAACACAGCAGGAAGAGCTCCGTATGGCGCTCACACGGATGTTGGTGAGCCAACGCGAACTAGACGCCTACAATTTTGGGATGCTCGCGAGCCTCGGTGTCGATCCGCGGGGGGAGTGGCAAGTGGTTCTGTTAACCGGGCTTCGAGAGCAGCGGGCTGCGGGAGCCCCGGCGCAGGTGCTTTTGCCCTTCCTGGAACGACTCGATGAGGATTTTCCAAAATTGGTTCCCGTTTGGGTTAACGAAGATCTTGCTATCCTTGTTTCGGCGGGATACAAGAGACGAGCGATTGATCTCGCCAAAAGTACGCTGGCGACGTCCCCTGAAACTCGTGAATACGCAGTTGGCGTAGGGCGTGCATATAGAGGCATCACGGACATCTCGAAGTCTTATGCTGAGGCGATCAGAGCGCTGGCGCTAGGACGATTGCTCGGAAAATCCGGCAAACATTGGGAGTACGCGGATCTGGAATTCCTGGACCTGTTTAAAACTGGTCGAGAAATCGACGATTATGTTCGCAATACGTTGGATCCTATTCTCAATGATGCGAGTCCAAAAAGGCGCCTTCGAAACCTCGCGACACTCCGAGCTTTCTTCAGTAATGGAATGAATCGAAAGAAGACGGCGCGGGCTCTCGGAGTCCACATCAACACGCTGTCGGGACGACTATCGCAACTTGAGTCGTCCCTCGGCGGAGATCTGACAGAAGGCGACTTTGGCTTTCGTGTGCATCTAGCGGTCAGAATGCTTCCTCTTCTGCGGGAATAGCTTCGCCGGGCACCCCGGCCCGCTGAGCCGACTGCGTCGCCCCAGCGTTAACCTTCGCGCGTTGTGCCGAGGGCGTCTTCGAGTGCCGAGAGTGTAGGAGGCAGAACTACCGGAGGCGGCAGATATTCCCTAGTCACCCCGACATCCTTTAGTCCGCTCGAAGTTCCGATCACGACGACGCACGCATCTTCTAGCGGGAAGTTGGTGGACAGCTGCTTCAGGCCAACGAGAGGCATGACACTTGTCGCTTCTTGGTATAGGCCCTCAGAGGAGGCAAGACGGTACTGCATCTGAAGTAGTTCGCCATCATCCCCGGCGAGCACGGGCTGACCGCCGCTGCGCTTCAGTACATCAAGCACTTGGTAAGCGCCGACAGGCGTCGCCGCAGAAAATGCAATGCTGGGCCCAGCGGAAACCGGACCAGGGACCTCAGACCCGGCAAGCAGAGCCTGGGTGTACTGTCCGTGCACCTCCGCAGGAACCATGCGTGGTGTCCTGTGTGCGTAGCCCAGGCGTACGAGATCTTCGAAACCACGATGAATGCCGACGAGTCCGTCTCCATAAGACGCCGGAGCTATAACAAAGTCGGGTACTCGGCCAAGCTCTCGCACAATCTCGAAGCTGATGAACTTGTAGCCGTCGACGCCGAACGGGTTCGAGCCCAGCGGAGGGTTCGTGTAATTCGACATGGGTACCCATCCGTGCACGTTCACCGCCTCTTGCATGACGCGCCAGCGATCCGGACCATTTTCGTACGCGACGACGTCGGCCCCGTACACCTGCATGAGTGTGCGCATAGTTGAGGGCACGGTGGTGGTAGTCAATGCCACGCATCGGAGCCCAGCCACCGCGCAGTACGCGGCCACTGCGGCGCCGAAGTTCCCAGTGGTAGCAACGACAACGGTGTTCGAACCGTCAGCCTTGGCCTTGCTGATGGCGGCACGTGCGAGGCGATCCTTCCAGGACCAAGTGGGACCGCGAGACTCATCCTTCAACAGGAGCTGTCCGACCTCCATGCCCCGACCCAGCCGGGCCAACTCAAGGAGTGGCGTATCTCCCTCGTGAAGCGAGATCAGTTCGTCATCGGGGGAAAGTGGTAACGCGGAGCGCCAGCGCTCGGGGCGCGTGAGGAAGTCTCCGCCATCCTCGCGAAGTATGTCGTAGGTTGGGCGCAGTGACGCTGGCACGCCCTCCGAGGCGCAACGTGGGCAACCCGCGAAGGCGTCACTCTCCTCGAACTTCTGCAAGCACCGGCAGCACTCAAGAGAACTTGCGTACTGAATCATGAGACGACCCGCAATCCGCGGTCGATAGATGTGAACAGTTCGAAGCCAGCGTCCGTCACGACCCCAGTTTCCTCGACGATTACACCGCCCCAATTGCGTTCGTAGTAAGGCGTCTCGAGGCAGAAAGTCATCCCGATTTGCAGTTCCCGCTCGTCATGGGGCGTGATCAAAGGCTGCTCGTATATCGAAAGACCGATCGTATGGCCCAGATGGTGGCGGCGATATGGCACGACCCCGCCTGTTTCCTCCGCTGCTCTGATCCCGGCATTGAAGACATCATTGGCTGGCACACCATTTTGCGCTGTCGCGAGTTCCGCCTCCACGCCGGTCAGCATCGCTTGGTAGACATCGCGCTGTTTCGGTGTCGGCTCTCCGATCACGGCAGTGCGGGCGATATCGGACCAGTAGCCCTCGTAGACGCAGCCGACGTCGAAACGCACTAGGTCGCCCTCTCGGCAGAGCAAGTCGGTTGGGAAAGCGTCAGAGTCAGCAGCGCGTACGCCAGTTGCGACAACGAGGAAGCGCGGATCTCCCCCGTTCTCAACCATCGTTCTGGCCACGATCTGAGCGAGATCCTTCTCCGAGACTCCTGGCTCTATGGCCTGGATGGCCGTCTCGATCGCCACCTCAGAAATGTTCGCTGCACGCTTGAGCAGTGTGAGCTCGCCCGGTACTTTGACTGCTCGCACCTCGGGCAACAACCCAGGTCGGACGAGCATCGATCCATATTTCGCGCCCACGCTGCCATCATGGTCTGCTTCGACGGTGACCTTCTGTAGGTCTCTTCCCGACAAGACCGCCCCTACCGCTGAAGGCAGGTCGGAGTACGCGCCCTGCGTGGCGTTGCCGTCCGAATGGACAAGGAAAGCTGGACCAACTGTTACGACGTCGGTGACGGTCTCATCCAGCCGGCTCGCGGGACCGACCTCGCCAGCCGGCACAATCACGATCGCCTCATTCTGCGTGATGAAAGCTGCTAGCGCGACCGCAGGGAAGAGTTGGGAGTTCAGGCTTCGATGGCCGGTCGCGTACTCAACCGACTCGGGAGACGTGAGCAGCACACCATCCACATCGCGGTCGTTCATAACTGCGCGCAAGCGGGTCAGCCTGTCTTTGTGCAGCGTGAGGATCCCGTTTTGAGCGGATGGAACGTGTGTGGCGAGCATTGTGAAGGCCCTTCTGTCGGGCGCGCCGAGGAGGGCGCTGTGAGGGAGCCGGGTCGATCGGTTCTGTCGATCCGGAATGAGCTTGTTGTCGATTGGGAGTCGCTGGAACTTCTTGTATGTGAGTTCACCCGGTATCGGGCGCTAATGTGATTGATCTAGAACTGAGCGCGCTTCCTGGTCGATCAGAGCCCTTCGCGCGAAGATCGAGACCACCACTTGGCCGGCGAAGGCTATGACGCCTATTGCCACGATCACGCGTCCGGGCCAGAGTGGCACTGCCAAAAGTCCCCAGCGGGTCTCGCTGTCGCTTATGGATTGTGCGGCCGCCCCCACCATCGCCCAGGACATCATCACGAGCAGAAATAGAACCAGCCAGGCCGCAATCAATCGCACTCGCCTCGAGAAGCGAGACGGTAGGCGGTCTACAACCAGACTGATGCTTATATGGCCGCTTTTCCCCTCTTGTACCGCGGCCAATCCCAGGAAAACTGAAACGGAGAGAAGGATCTCTGTAAGCTCAAAAACCCCCCCGACGGACTTTCCCGAAATCGAGCGGACGATCAGATCGGCGGCAATCAGCACGACGATCGCTAGAACGCTCGCCGATGCGATCAGTCCCAGAAATCGACTCACACGGCCCATTGAACTAACGAATTGATTCTCTTGAGTCATTCGCTTCTATGCCATTCTCTCGGGTAGGAATGTGATGACATCCGGAAATGCGAAGAAGATCGCTACCAACGCGAGGTCAACGAGAATAAACGGCAACACGCCTCGAAATACTGTGCTCACAGGAATAGACGGGACGCTTGCTGAAACGACGAAAGCGTTTAAACCGACCGGTGGTGTCAGCAGCCCTATTTCGATCATCTTTATCGTTAGGACGGCGAACCAGATATCGCTGAACCCAAGCTCGGCGACGATGGGGAAAACGATCGGGATAAAAACCAGGACGATCGACATCCCATCGAGCACCATCCCTAGCGGGATTAGCATGACGAGAATTATTCCGACGAGTGCCATAGGAGGTATGGCAAGTCCCGTGGCCCAATCCGCAAACGCAGTCGGGATTCGCAGAGAGACAATCAGGTAGGTGAACAGTGCGCCGCCCACGACGATCATGAAAAGCCCGCTCGTCATTCGCGCGGCGTCAACGAGTGCCTCATAGCAGGATCTGAGGCGTCCGCCGCTGTTCTGCTTTGAAGTCACGGCGAAGGCGAAGGCGACAAGTACCCCGACTGCCCCCGCTTCGGTTACCGTATACCAGCCACCGTAGACTCCTCCGATTATGACGATGAATAGGATCGTGACCTTCAAGAGGCCCGCGAAGGCACGCTTGCCCGGTCGGGGGACGCTCACGCGGCTGGAGTCTCCTACGAGGCTCGGCTTGAAGTGCGCGAACAGAAGTACGGCAACGCCGATGACGACTGCGGATATGATCCCTGGCACGATCCCTGCAATCAGCAGGGAACCGATGGAAGTACCCGTGGTGATTCCGAACATCACTAGCATGACGCTCGGAGGGATAAGGATCCCTAGCGTGCCGGCGCTTGCGATGATGCCTGAAGCGAAGCCGGGAGAGTACCCCTGCTTCATCATCTCAACGATCGATGTCTTCCCGACGGAGGCGACTGTCGCCACACTTGAGCCTGTGACCGCAGCGAAACCTGCCGAGCCGGCGACACCGCTGAGGCCTACTCCGCCAGGCACGCGCTGAAACACCCACTTGGCTATCGCAAAAAGATCAGAGGCGATGCCCGCTTTCGTGGCCAACGCGCCGGTCAGGATATATAGGGGGACAACTGCTAGCGAATAGCTCGTCGTCGTGTTGAAAGGCAGTTGGCCGAGGGTGGCCATCGCTACGTCGGAGCCCCGTGCCAGCATGATGCCGACGACGCTGGCTCCGACGAGCGATAGGCCGACTGGGACTTCGATGATCAGAAGAAGAATGAGCAGGGCCAGTGCTGCGAAGAAGATTGTCAACGCATCCATTCTCTGCCCATTCCTTTCGTCAGCCGTTCCTGGTGGGACAACTTAGAACGTGTCCGCGCAGAGCCGCGAGTTGCTCTGGTGCTCACCGAGCGTGGATTCGTGCTCAGCCATCATGCCGAAATACTCCTCTTCTACTTCTGAAGCGCTGGAGCCCGCACGATCTCGCCAGTCATTGAGCAGAGTGTCACCGATAGCGTCTTGCCATTCGGATATCGCGGCATCACTCCAGTAAGAAACTGAGCCGCCGGCCTCTCGGATAACTTCGCACGCCTCGGCGAAAACTTCTTTCTCAAGATCGAAGAATGTGTCTACGTTCTCTCTTCCTAGTGTCTCCAAGAGGGCGCGGTCCTCTTCCGAGATCTTTTCCCATACCTCGTCGTTAAAGATGATCGAGTACTGCGACACGAGTCCTTGACCAGGGTTTGCGACGTAAGGCGCCACCTCGTAGAAACCGCCTACGGTGACTGCCTCGAGAACGACTCCCGAGTATGCGTCGACCACCCCACGTTCCAACGATTCGTACAATTCGGGGTACGCAATAGCAGCGGGGTTTGCGCCTACTTTCTCCAACGCAACGGTAGTCGACCCTACGCTTCGGACGGTTTTTCCTGCAAGGTCTCCGATCGAAGTGATGGGCTCGTCCTTGGCGCCCATCAATGCATCGGTAAATGGCAGGAAGAAAACTGGCCAAACTCCGTTGTCCGTATATTCGGACAGGAAGTCCGTGTTTGTTTCAACCAGATCGTGGAGCGCAGCCATCGAAGCGCGCGGGTGGGTTGACGCGTACGGGATTCCGGTAATGGAGTTCAGCGGCATCTCGCTCTCGTAGTACGCGACGGTCATGAGGGCTGCATCAGCTCGTCCGTCACGAACACCCTGGACTGTATCGGTTGCAGACAGCAGGCCAGCGTTGTATGTAACGTCGAACTTGATACGACCGTCGGTAGCTTTCTCGACTTCCGTGATCCATTCATCAACAGCCAGGCTCACGGTATTATCCTGGGCCGCAAAGTTCGCGAACTGGATTGTGACCGAGGTGTCGTCTTCGGCTTCAAGGCTCCCCGTGCACGCGGTCAGCACGAGAAGGGAACAGCCGACAGCGAGTGGCGTGAGCCTGGATTTGTTCTTTCGGGAGATAGAAGGCATGCTCGATTCCTCTTGTTGTGATTGTGAAGGTTATTCAGGGTAAAGTTCAGCGCTCGCTGTGATCCAGCTCAGCTTTCAATGCCAACGGCAGGGTGGGCTCTGGGGGCAACAACCCTGGAATCCCTGGGTTGACATCGGCCCCGGCTTTCGTATTCAGGCTCCACAGCAGTGCTTGGTTGCTACTTACTGCTGGTATGCCTCGTGTGTGCAGTACCTCAACCGCCTCCATGCCGCGCATCGCAGTGCACATTAGAACGACGCAGTCGAGGTCTTTTGCGGAGGACGCGAGCCGCTCGGCCTTGTTGGCGAGTTTCGTCGGTGTGAGACCAGCGATCTCATGGCCGTCGATCAGATCAAAGGTAGAAGCATCGAGGACTCTCGCACCGCTGTCGCCGAGATACTTGACCGCGCGCTCCATAAGCCATGGCGCATACGGCGCGACGAGGACGACACGTTGGGCTCCGCTTTCGCTAAGAGCTGTCGCGAGGGCGCTCCCAGGGGTCTCAACCGGTACGCCGGCCTTGTCCTCAAGTCGGGACTTGAAATCGCGTTCCTTCTCGTACCCACGTAGGAATCCACCACTCGTGCATCCGAACCCAAGCGTGTCGACACCGGCGTCGGTGAGAAGGTGTGATTCAGATAGGGCTGCCTCCTCCAGTGAACCGAGTTCCTCAGCAGTATCGCGTTGAAGGCCCAACCGATGAAAGTGATAGGAGATGGATGGGTGCCAGACGCGGGCCGTATCGCGCTCCAGAATTGTGTTGATCGACGGCACGAGAATCCCTGTGCGGTGACGTACTTCGTCTACGAGCGGCGCAGTAAGTCGCGCACTCTGGGTCACGTTACGTTCATTTTCTACCTCGACTGAAATGGATATGGCGGCTTCGATCAGCGCCTTGTTTCAATCATGCTAATGTGCGCAAGTGCCATGATGAGTGGTTGTTTTTCCCAGTGAGAAGCCCCGTTATTGTGGGCTGATTACACTTTCGTGCCGCATGCTCGTAATCGGTGCAGGTTTGCGTTGACGCTCTACTGGCGTCTCAGGGATAGGTGACCGGCTCACGTTCGTCGACGCGATTGGGTGTCGCGTCCCTGCGGCACTTACCTCAGCCGCGCAGGTCGCGCGCGCGCAGCGCGAGCGTCGCTGCGGCCACCAGCGCGAGCGAGATGACCCAGGTGAGCGCCAAGCCGCCGGCATCCACGCCTTCGGCGAGCGGCGACTGGCGAAAGGCCCACGAGTACGGCGACAGCGCGTGCAGCCATTCAAGATCGGCTGACTGGTTCGCCAGCGCCTGGAAGATGTACCCGAGCACGGCGACACCGGCGCCGACGGCCGTTGCCCAGATGCGCCGACCGGTGGCGGTGGCGGTGAGGAGCGCTGCGGCGGCGGTGAGGAAGGCGAGCCCGACCAGTGCGGCGCTCGCGCCGGCGATGCGCGACGGCTGCAACTCCAACTCGGCTGGACCGTTCAGCGCCCAGACCATCAAGCCTGCGAATGCTCCGAGCCAGAGAAGACGCACGAGTACGGACAGCGCCGACTCCAGCGTGTACTGGGCCCGCCCGATGCCGTGGGCGAGGTCGAGCTCAGCGCGGCCGCTCTCTTCTGCAGCGGCAAGCGAGGATCCCCAGATCACTGCGGCGACGGTCAACAGCAGAAAGCCCATCAAGCCGTAGAACGTCGCCTCGGTGTAGCCGGCGCCGCTGGCGATCTGGTCGTAGCCGAGAGTGTCGATCAGCTGTTTCGGCATGGAGTCGATGAGCGTCTGCAGTTCGGTACTCGCGCCGAGGCTCGGGTACAGCGGCAGGTACATGCCGATCACTGCGGCGATGCCGATCGTCCACCCCGCAAGGCCGCGCCACGATTCTCCGATGCTGCGCCGGAACACCGGCAGGACGCTACGCATGATCGCTCTCCCGCTTCGCTCGCCGCGGATGCTGTCGGTTGTCGGCTGCCTGTCGCGGCGACGACGTGTCTCCGTACAGCCGCAGCACCGACTCCTCAAGGTCGGGTTCCTCGACGGTGAGATCGTGTACGTCGAACTGTGCGAGCACCTTCACGAACGGATCGATCGCGCCGTCGATGGTCGCCGAAAGCCGCACGCCGTCAGCATGATCGGTGGCGTCCGCCCCCTCGATTCCTGGAATGCGTTCGAAAGCGGCCAGAGCGGTGGCGGCATCCATCGCGTCGATGCGGGCGCGAACGCGTCGCACCGATCCGAGGCGCAGCGACGCGACATCGCCTTCGGCGACGATGCGTCCGGCGCTGAGCACCGCCACCTCGTCGGCCGACTGCTGAATCTCGCTCAGCACGTGCGAGCTCAGCAGCACGGTCTGACCGGCACTCTTCGCTTCCCGCACCATCGACAAGAACTCGCGCTGCACGAGCGGGTCGAGCCCGCTGGTCGGCTCGTCGAGGATGAGCAGTTCAGGCTGGTGCATGAAAGCTTGGATGAGCCCCACCTTCTGCTTGTTGCCCTTGGAGAGAGTGCGAACAGGTCGGTCGAGGTCGACGCCGAGTCGATCGGCGAGATCGCGGGCTGTCGTCAGGACGGATGCTGTGGAGCCGCTCGAGCCGGAGACCTCGGCGTAGAAGGCGAGCAGGGCATGGCCGCTCGCGCGCCCCTCGAGATGAAGCTCACCAGGGACGTAACCGATCCGCCTACGCAGTGCGGCGCCGCCGCGGCGTGGTTCCTCGCCGAGCACCCGGACGGTTCCCGAGGACGGGCGGATCACGTCGACAAGCGTGCGAAGGGTCGTCGTCTTGCCTGCGCCGTTGGATCCGATCAGTCCGAAGACCGTGCCGGGCTGCACCCGCAGGTCGAGTTCGTGCACAGCGACGGTGCGGCCGTACCGCTTGTGCAGTGCGCGGATCTCTATCGTGTCGGTCATCGTTCCTCCGTCGGCTTCGATGTGCGCGGTTGGGGCGACGCGGCTCCCATCGCCTCGCGGGTGTTCTCGAGCAGTGTCTCGGTGGCGTAGAGGCCGTGGGTCAGCAGCTCCATCGTCGGGATCGTCGTTCGCAGCAGACCGGCAGCACTCAGTTGGTCTTCGCCGAGCGCGCGGGTGACGTGTGCGCGCATCACGACCGGCCCCAGGCCCATCAACGTCAGGGTGAGCGCGGTCATCTCGGGGTCGCTCATCGGCTCGAGCAGGCCGGCCTCGCGCTGCTCGTCGAGCACGGATCGCGTTCGTGCCAGCATGCTGTCGAAAAGATGATCTGCGGCAGGGGACCCGTCGACGAGCATGCGTGCCAGATAGTCGATGAACGGGCCGTAGCGATCGAGATCGTTCAGCGCCGCGCGAATGCGATCGGATGTCGGTGCGTCGATGAGGTCGTGCTTCTCGTCGGTGAAGATGCCGACGACGTACTCATCGCAGACGGTGCGCAACGTCGCCTTGTCTCCGAAGTGATGCACGATCAGTGCCGCACTGACACCTGCTAGCCCCGCGATTGTGCGCATGCTCACGGAATCGCCCTCGCGCGCGAACGCGATGATTGCGGCATCGCGGATGCGAGCGCGAGCGGTGAGATCGTCTGGTACTGAACGCATGTACAGCAGACTAAACACCTGTTCAGTGTCTCGTCAAGGGGTGGACTCCTAGTCTGGGAATGTGGACTTCTCTTTCTCCGCGCTGCGGCGCTTTCCCGACGTGGAGGCGCCGAGTCTTCAGGCGTGGGACGCCACCGACGAACTACTCGTGCAGCAGGCGTTAAACACCGAGATCGAAGGCGCAGCGATCGCTGTCATCGGCGACGAATATGGTGCGATCACTCTTGCGCTGACCGACGCGGGGCTCCATGGCGTCCGCGTGCATCAGGATCTCGCGACCGGGCGGCGCGCTCTTGCGCGTAACGCCGAGACGCTCGGGCTCGAAGGCTTCGCATCGCACGAGCTCGACGAATCGCTGCTCATTGGCGCCCGCCTCGTGCTGCTGCAGTTGCCGAAGGCGCTCGCTGAGCTCGAAGAGATCGCCGACGCCGTTGCCCGCTGGGCCGCGCCTGATGTCCTGCTCATCGCCGGTGGGCGCGTCAAGCACATGACGCTGACCCAGAACGAGGTGCTCGGCCGCAGCTTCCACAGCGTGCAGCCGCAACGCGCTGAACGGAAATCGCGCCTGATTCTCGCGAGCGGACCGCGGCCCGTGCCCGACGAGCCGCCGTACCCGCAGCGCACAGAGCATCCGGATCCTTCGACGGGCTCAGGGATCGGGCTCATCCTGGCCGCACACGGCGGTGCGTTCGCAGCCAGTCGTATCGATATCGGCACCCGCGTGCTGCTCGAGGTGCTGGACGACGTGCCAGGCGGTAGCGCGACGGACCGCTCTCTGAGCCCGTCGAAGGGCCGATCCGACACGGCCGAACGCGTCATCGACCTCGGCTGCGGCACCGGAGCGCTCGCCGCGTTCTATGCGCTGCGCCACCGCGATGCCGTCATCACCGCGACGGATCGTTCGGCGGCAGCGGTGGCATCCGCGCGTGAGACGATGATCGCGAACGGGCTGGAAGGTCGCGTCACGGTCACGCACGACGACGCGGGCTCGGAACTGCCGGATGCGTCAGCCGACCTGATCCTGCTGAACCCACCGTTCCATCTCGGTGCCAGCATCAACACGCGCGCGGCGACGAGGTTGTTCGAGGCTTCTGCGCGCCTGCTGCGTGCCGGCGGAGAGCTGCTCACGGTGTACAACTCCTCGCTCGATTACAAGCGCGAACTCGGGCACCTGATCGGCCGCACCGAGCAAGTGCACCGCACATCGAAGTTCACCGTCGTGCGCAGTCTTCGCCGCTGATTCGCATATTCGCAGATTGTCGACATTAGGCAGAACCCCCGTTCACGCGGTAAAAATGAACGCCGTTACCGGACAGAGATTTGCCTCTGACCTGCACTTTTGTTACGTTGAAATGTAGGCCTTCTGGGGCCTGTTGACCAGTCCGCGGTCACGTTCCTTCTTTGGATCAGGTGATATTCGAAGGCTCGTGGGCGTACGGTCGATGTTCTTGCGGGGGAGCCGAATCCTTCGCGAGCGCCGCGCAGTAGCGATACCGACGCAGCCAGGAACATCACCCGGACGTAACCGAAGCCCGCTCCCGAAACCCGAATCGGTGAGCCGCCGGGGGAAAACGTGACCGAGACCGTTCTTGAAGCGCGCCGTCTGTTCAAAGTGTTCGGACGCAATCCGAACCAGGCCGTCCGTCGACTGAAAGCAGGCGAAAGCCGCGGTGCCGTCGCCGACGCCGGCACCGCCGCCGTCATCGACGCCAGCTTCGAGGTGAAGCGCGGCGAGATCTTCGTCATCATGGGCCTGTCCGGATCGGGCAAGTCCACCATCATCCGCATGTTGAACGGGCTGCACAGCATCACCGACGGCACCGTCGTGATCAACGGCGACCAGATCACCGGCATCCCGGCACCGCGACTGCGCGAGATCCGCCGTGAGAACGTCTCGATGGTCTTCCAGCACTTCGCGCTGCTGCCCCATCGCACGGTGGCCGACAACGTCGCCTACCCCCTCGAACTGCGAGGGGTCGGTAAGGCCCAACGTCTCGCGAAGGCCGAAGAGGTTCTCGAGATGGTGGGACTCACCGGCTGGGGCGACAAATTCCCCAGTCAGCTGTCCGGTGGAATGCAGCAGCGCGTCGGCATCGCCCGCGCTCTCGCCGCCGACACCGAGATCCTGCTGATGGATGAGGCGTTCAGTGCGCTTGATCCGCTGATCCGCCGCGAGATGCAGGAGCAGCTGGTCGAACTTCAGCAGAAGCTGCAGAAGACGATCGTCTTCATCACTCACGACCTCAATGAGGCCATGTTCCTCGGTGACCGTATCGCCGTCATGCGCGACGGCCGCATCGTCCAGATCGGCACGCCGGAGGACATCCTCACCGACCCCGCCAACGACTACGTCGAACAGTTCGTGCAGGACGTCGACCGTGCTCGTGTGCTCACTGCGGGCAACGTCATGGAGCGTCCGCGCGCCATCGTGCCCGAGAGCGGCGGACCCCGCGCGGCGCTGCGCGAGATGCGCGACGCCTATTCGTCGGCCGTGTACATCGTCGGACGTGACCGCAAACTGCTCGGGATGGTCACCGACCGCGACGCGGTCAAACTCATCCGCAAGGGCGAGAGCTCGCTCACCACGATCCTCAAGCCCGTGCCGCAGAGCGTGAACGAATCCGATGTCCTCGCTGACCTGTTCATCCCCGCGGCTGAGTCGCAGCTGCCGCTGGCCGTGACGGATGCCGAAGGCCGCCTGGTCGGCGTGATCCCGCGCGTGACGCTGTTGGCCGCTCTCGGTCCAGGGCCGAACGCGACCGGCGAGCTGACGATTCCGCTCCAGCCGATGTCGACCACGGTCATCGACGAGGTTCTGGGAGATGCGGCCGACGAAGAGTCGGCCCCCGAAGTGGAGGAGGTGCGCTGATGGACGAATTCCGTCTTCCGATCGGCCAGGCCGCGGGCGTCGCTGTCGACTGGATCCGCGACAACCTGAAGTTCCTGCTCGACATCATCTCCAACATCGTCAGCTTCCTCGTCGAAGGTCTCGCCGACGTACTCAACTTCCTGCCTGCGCCGATCATGATCCTCGTGTTCGCGCTGATCGCCTGGTTGTTGCGCTCATGGCAGCTCGCGGTCGGAACCGCGGTGACCTTTACGATCATCGTCGGCATGGATCAATGGGACCACGCCATGGAGACGCTCGCGCTCGTACTCATCGCCGCGCTGGTCACCGTGGCGATCTCGATACCGCTCGGCATCTGGGCGGCACGCAACGACCGCGTCAGCGCGATTGTGAAGCCCGTTCTCGACTTCATGCAGACGATGCCTTCGATGGTGTACCTGATCCCCGTGATCGTGTTCTTCGGCGTCGGATTCGTTCCGGGCGTGATCGCGACCGTGATCTTCTCGCTCCCCCCGGGAGTGCGACTCACCGAACTCGGCATCCGTGGTGTGGACTCTGAGACCGTCGAGGCAGGACAGGCCTTCGGCGCCGCTCCGGGGCAGATCCTGCGCGGCATCCAGCTTCCGCTCGCGATGCCGACGATCATGGCCGGCATCAACCAGGTCATCATGCTCGCCCTGTCGATGGCGGTCATCGCCGGTATCGGCGGCGCCAACGGCCTCGGTAAAGAGGTCGCGGCCGCCCTGTCGACCATCAACATCCCGCAGGGTGTCGAGGCAGGCCTGGGTGTGGTGTTCATCGCGATCTTCCTCGACCGTGTCACCGCGGCGCTCGGGACCCCGGGCGATCAACCGTCGTCGTTGCTCGGCATCCTCGCGCGTCGACGCTCGGCGCAGCCGGCGACGAAGGCAGATGTCGTATCGGCGCCCGTCGCCGCCTGACTCACTGACTCACTGAACTCATACGAAACGCAGCAGAACATACGAAAGGAAGCACTATGAAGAAGTTCCGGCACATCACAGCCATCACAGCAATCGGTGTCACAGCATCCCTCGCCCTCGCGGGTTGCGCGACGGGCGACGGCGGCGAAGGAGGCGACGGCGGCGAGAACGGTGACATGGGCACCATCACCCTCGGTTACCTGCCCAGCTGGACCGACGGTCTCAGCATGGCGTACCTCGCGCAGGACCAGCTCGAGAAGCTGGGCTACACGGTCGAGATGGAAGAGATGACCGAAGCAGGTCCGCTCTACACCGGGCTCGCTCAGGGCGACTTCGACGTGTACCCGTCGGCGTGGCCCCAGGTGACGCACGCGGCATACATGGAGCAGTACGGCGACGACCTCGAAGACCTCGGCGCATACTACGAAGGCGCCGTGCTGACGCTCGCCGTGCCGACCTACATGGATGACGTCAACTCGATCGCCGACCTCAAGGGCCAGGCCGACCGCTTCGATGGCAAGATCACCGGCATCGAGCCCGGCGCAGGGTTGACCAAGCAGACCCAGGAATCGGCCATGCCCGAGTACGAGCTGGACGACGAATATGAGCTGCTCACCTCATCGACGGCGGGCATGCTCACTGAGCTCGACACCGCGATGGCGGCCGAGGAAGACATCGTCGTGACGCTGTGGCGTCCGTTCTGGGCCTACAACGACTACGACCTGAAGGACCTCGAAGACCCGAAGGGCGCGATGGGCGACCCTGAGACGCTGAACTTCATCGCGAACGCCGGTGTCAGCGACGAGTTCCCCGAGGCAGCAGAGCTGTTCGGCAAGATCAAGCTCGATGACACGCAGTACGGTGCGCTCGAGGGTCTCGTCACGGGCGATGAGTACGAGGGCGACCCGGCAGCTGCCGTGGACGCCTGGATTGCGGAGAACGGCGACCAGTTCGACTGGCTCATCACCGAGTAATCCTCTGACACGCTCACTTGAGCCACGCACGCTCACTGAGCCACGCACGCTCACTGAGCCTGTCGAAGTGGAGGGCGTCGCGACTTCGGTCGCGGCGCCCTTCGTCGTGCGCCCCCGGCATCCGCCCCGGCATCCGCCGCCCGGCATCCAGCATCGGATGCGGGATGGATCACGTCGGTTACGCGCCCTCAGAACCGGCACAATCCATCTCCCATCCGCGCGTGGACGCAACCCCCTGACGCATCGGCAGGACGCGCGTAACCTGAGGGCATGGACGGGTTCGCCGCTGTCGATTTCGCATTTGCGCGTGAAGTCCTGCAGAGGGGCATCGCGGCGCTGTATGTCGTCGCATTCGTCTCCAGCCTGAATCAGTTCCGCCCGCTCCTCGGCGAGCGAGGGCTGCTGCCTGCGCCTGAGCTGCTCGCGTGGGCGTCCTCGTCGAAGGCGAGAGGGCGGATGCTGCGCCCCACGCTGTTCCGCCGCATCCGCTACACCGACCGGCGCCTCGTCGCGCTCTGCTGGGCGGGCATCGTCATCGCGGCGACCGTTGTCGTCGGCATCCCTCAGCTCGGTCCGCCGTGGGTGCCGATGCTGTGCTTCCTGCTGCTCTGGCTCGGCTACATGTCGATCACGAGCATCGGTCAGACCTTCTACGGCTTCGGTTGGGAGATGCTGCTGCTCGAGGCGGGGTTTCTCGCCGCGTTCCTCGGGTCGCGAGACCAGCCGCCGCCGACCGTCGTCATCGTGCTGTTGTGGTGGCTGCTGTTCCGACTCGAGTTCGGTGCGGGCATGATCAAGATCCGCGGCGGGCGCGAGTGGCGCGACCTCACCGCTCTGACCTACCACCACGAAACGCAGCCGATGCCGAACCCGCTGAGTCGTCACGCGCATCTGCTGCCGCGATGGTTCCACAAGGGCGAGGTGCTCGGAAATCATTTCGCCCAGCTCGTGGTCCCGTTCTTCCTCGTCGTGCCGATACTCGGGCTGTGGATCGAGGGTCCGGTGCCGGCGATCATCGGCGCGGTCGCGGGTGCGATCGTGTTGGCGACGCAGCTCTGGCTCGTCGTCACGGGCAACTTCGCCTGGCTCAACTGGGCCACCGTCGTGCTTGCATTCTCGGCGTTCGGGCTGCCGTTCGCTTCCACGGGCTCAGCGGCTGGGGTGTCGACCCCTGAGCCTGCCGAAGGGTTCGAAGCGGCCTTGGGCCTGCCGCCCTACTGGCTGGTCATCACTTCGGCCATCGGCATCCTGTATGTCCTTTTGAGCTGGCCTGCGCTTCGCAACCTGTTCGCGCACCGTCAGTTGATGAACGCGAGCTTCAACCGGTGGCAGCTGGCGAACGCCTACGGTGCGTTCGGAACCGTGACGAAGGAACGCATCGAGATCGTCATCGAAGGCACTGCCGACGATGATCCGGATGCCGCGGACTGGTGCGAGTACGAATTCAAGGGCAAGCCGGGGGACGTGCGGCGCGTGCCGCGCCAGTTCGCGCCGTACCACCTGCGGCTGGACTGGCTGATGTGGTTCCTTCCGCTCGGCCACTCACTCGACGACTGGTTCATGATGTTCCTGCTCCGGCTGCTGGAAGCGGATGCCGCGACAGTGAAGCTGCTACGGCACGACCCCTTCGGCGCCGAGCAGCCGCGCTGGGTGCGGGCGGTGGCGTACCGCTACCGCTTTGCGTCCAGGGCGCAGCGTCGTGCCGAAGGGGTCGTCTGGGTGCGAGACCGGCGGAGGGTGGTCGTTCAGCCGATGCGTCTCGGCGACTGAGGAATCAGTACCCGCGCACGTCAGGCCAGTGCAGCTCGACGCCCTCGCTCGCGAGCACGCGCTGGAAGTCAGCGAGCAGCTGAGGGTCGGCGTGCACCGCGGCGGGCGTCACCGCTTTGTCGAGGCAGTACGCAGCCAGCCGCCCCGCCGATTCGCCGATGTTCCACTCGACCGGGTGCAGGCGGAACGCACCGTTGGTGATGTGCGTGGTGCCGATGTTCTTGCTGGCAGGCAGCAGGTTCTCGACGCGCTGCGGAATCAGCGCTCCGAGCGGAATCTCGAACGGCACGGACGCGACATCGATGTAGTTGTCGCCGCCGGTGGAGGGATGCAGGTCGATCCGGTACATCCCCACACCTACGGTGTCGTCGAAGGTGGCAGGGGTGTCGACGCCGCGCGCTTCGATCGAGAGATCGCCCTCGACCACCGTGTATCTGGCGCGGATGCGACGCGACTCGCGAATGTACGGCGCTTGCGCGAGGCCGTCCTCGGTGCCGGTGATGTCGCCGCGCAGGCGCAGACCAGGCCAGCCTTTGCCGCCGTCAGGGCGCGGAGCCTCTGTCTGCAGCCAATAGAACATCGACAGCGACAGTGAACGCGCCTGCTCCAGGTGTTTCGCGGCATTCGGGTTGTCGATGATGTTGCCTTCGAGGTAGTCGATCATCGGCCAGTTCACGAGCACGATATCGCTTTCGTAGGCGCCGTCCTCGAACATGCGGCGAGAAGCGATGCGCCGGAACGTCCACAGTTCGCGGTCGCCGGCGGCAGCACGCTGGTCGGCGACGGAGGCGAAAGGGTCGTCGTCGATCGTCGGAGTGAAGGTGCGCGTGAACGTCTCCAACGTGCGCGGGTCGGGGCCGGTGAGCGACAGCATCGGCGCGCCCCAGAACGACGGCTGATAGGCAGCCCATCGGTCGTAGTCGGCGGGCTTGTCGATCGTGTGATCGCCGTCGACGTGGTCGATCACGAAGCACCACGACACAGCCTGCACGTTGTCGGGCTGCGCGACTTCGGGAGCGCTCGGTTCGCCGGTGTCGTTGCGGGACTCGAACCCGGTCACGTACTCGACACCGGCCAACGGCAGCACATCGCCGAGTTCGGTGGCGTCGAGGATGTAGTCCGCGCTGATCGTGTGTTCCGTGTCGTCATCGATGCCGGTGACGGTGACCGACCGCACGCGGTCACCGTCGCTCTCGGCGCGAACCGGCCGAACGCCCCGCAGGATGGTCAACCTTCCTGCAGAGATGTACGGAGCCAGCATCGATTCGATGACGGTGGCGGCCACACGGGGTTCGTGGCAGAGCCGGCTGACGGCCCCTGCGCCCGGGTTCAGGTATCGACTCGACTTCGCCTTCTCATTGAGAGGGTAGAAGGTGCGGTAGTGGTCCCGGATGCGATCGCGCAGCTGACGGTAGTCCTGCGTGCAGCCGAACTGCTCGATCCAGGTGTGCTCGTCCGGGGGTACGGCCTGGCTCGTGAGCTGTCCGCCCAGCCATTCGTATTCTTCCGTGAGGATGACGCGTCGACCGGAGCGCAGCGCGGCGCGTGCCGCTGCGACGCCTCCGACGCCTCCTCCGATGATGGCGATGTCGGCTGAGAGATGTGCCACAGGTGTTTCCTTTCGGGTCGTCAGGGAAGGATCGTGATGCCGGTTGCGAACGACGGAGCCGTGATCTTCAGTTCGGCGAGTGTGCTCGCATAGCCGCTCACACCGGGCATCCGGATCTTCTCGAAGAGCACGTTCTGCACAGCCGAGGCCGTGCTGAAGCCCTGCACGATCGCCGGCGTCGTGCCCGCGTTTCGGACGTTGATCGAGCGGATGAGCGTGTTCGTGATGGGCCCGGCGCCATCGTTGTACGCGTCGTTGATCTCCAACAGCAGCCAGGTGCGATTGCCGTCGTTGCTGGTGGTGATCCGTTCGATGTCGATGTTGTAGAAACCGACGTCGTCAGCGGTTCCGCTGCCGGATTTGTGGTGGATGCCGATGCCGATCGACGCGTCGTGGACGACGCTGTTCGTGAAGCGGATGTTCGAGTGATCGCTGACGACGCCCTGACCGACCTTGAAGCCGTAGCAGTACGTCCACGAGATCAGCCGGTCAAAGCGCACGTCGCGCACCTCTTCGGGCTCTCCTGGCCAGTTGGTGGTGATGCCGACCTGCTTCGGCCACGACTTGGTCGTGTAGGGATCGTCGAGACCGATGCCGACGCCGTCCTGTACGAGCACGTTCTGCGATTCGATCACGTCGATGCCGTCGTTCTCGCCCATGTCGAAACGGTTGAACAGCTTCATGTTCTGAAACTCGAGGTGATCGGAGCGCACCGGGATCACGGCCCAGCTGGCTGCTTCGCGGATCGTGAGCCCGTCGAGAAGGAAGTTGCTCGTCGCGATCGGGGCGAGGATGTTCATTCCGAAGCCGGCGGTCGTGGCGGCCCTGCCTCGGCCGTCGAGGGTGCCGTGGCCGCGCAGCGTGATGTTCGACGAGTGGAACTCGGTCTGGATCCACCACGTCAGATCTCGGTTCTGCGAGCTCTTGTGCGCATCCATCGTGTACAGCGACTTGTCGGGGATGACGCGGAAGACGGCTCCGGGTGCGAAGTACACATCGATGTTGCTGCGCAGCTCGATGTTGCCGACCTCGTAGAAGCCGAAGGGGACGTAGACGATGCCTCGATTTGCGTTGGCGGTACCGTGGGCGCTCGCGCTGTCGATGGCCTGTTGGATCGCTGCGGTGTCGTGACCGGAGTCGTTGGGGATGGCGCCGAGGTGAGTGATGTTGAAGATTCCGGTGCCGCTCGCCGCGGGAGCGTCGGTCTCGCTCGGCTCGGCAGAGATCACCAGACGTCTGCCCGTGTCGAGTTTGACGATCAGGTACTGGGGTCCGTGGATCGTGAAGCGGGAGGTCGATCCGCTGTGCGCAGGCGTGTAGCCCATCTTCATCGGGGTGATGTAGGTGGCGCCGACGTTGGTTCCGTTGCTTTTGGTGATGGCGATCTCGGCGTCGCCTGATCCCATCATGAATTCGGCGTAGTCATACCCGCTGTAGCCGTTGACCGGCACGCTGACGCCGTTCACCTGCAATGTGTACACAGAAGATGCGCTGTGCGCCGTGGTGAGGGGGACGGGCGTGATGGTCGCGCCGGCTGCGTGCGCGGCGCTGCTGCCGGTGAACGCCAGCCCGGCGGCCAACAGAATGGCCGTCGTCGCTGTCGCGAGACGGCGAATGAGTGTGGGGTGCTGCACGAGGAGCTCCTTTGCTGTACGCGCTCATGAACATATTCACAAATGTGAACACCTGAACCGTAGTGGCGTTTGCGATCCCGCGCAAGCCGTCATCGAGCCGGTGGCTCAGCTCCAGGGGCGCCCCATCGGATGAGCGTCGTCGGTGAACGGCCCGCCCAACACCTCGAACTCTGCGTCTTCGCTGACGCGGTCTGCCCATGCTTCGGAGTCGTCTTCGGGGAAGTAGCCGATGCGATGGCCGGGGTCCAGCGGGACGAGGCGTCGAGTGTTGTTCGAGACGCCCCACACCACGTGATGTCCCGGCAGTTCAGTGCTCGCGAATGCGTCGATCAGTCGCACCAAATCGGCGGGGGACAGCCAGGTGGACAGTGCGCGCGAGGTGCGGGGATACTCACCGAAGGTCATGATCCGAGCGCTCAGGACCTGCATTGCGAACCGGTCGGCGTAGAGGCTGCCGAGCGCCTCACCGGTGACCTTGCCGACGCCGTAGTACGTGTCCGGCCGAATGTCGGCGACGGTCGTCGCAGCCTCGGCGAGCGGCACATAACCGGCGGCATGCACCGAGCTCGCGATCGCCACGCGTGAGATGCCCATCCGATGCGCGGTGTCGAAGACGGCATGTGTGCCGTTGATGTTGACGGCGACGATCTCTTCCCAGGTGTGTTCGCGGGGGTGGCCGGCGAGGTGGAACACCAGCTCTGCTCCGGCGAAAGCCTGCTCGAGTGCGGCCCGGTCGGTGACTGACCCTGTGATCCAGGTGCCCGAGGATCCGGCTGGAGCGGTGAGGTCGAGGCAGGTGACCTCGTGTCCGTGCTGGGTGAGCAGCGGCAGGACCGCCTGTCCGATCGAGCCGGCGGCCCCCGTCATCACCATCTTCATCTTTACCTCGTTCTCTAGGTCACTTGACACCACAGCGTACGCGTCATAGTCTCGCACCGTTCACAAACCCGTACCCATCCACATATGTGAACAGAATGACCTCAGCATCCGGAGTTCGAAGCCGAACTCTCCAATCAACGGAAGATGACTATGGACGCTTTCACACCCCGAACGCGGCGGTTCCGCGCAGCAGCAGTCCTTCTCGTCGGTGGCCTCGCGATCAGCGGCTGCGCCGCAAGCGGTGGTGGCGAGGGAGACGGCGGTGACGCAGACAAGCTCACCGTCTGGTTCCCCGGCACGAACCAGACGGAGATCGATCTGGTCACCGACACGATCGTTCCGGCTTTCGAAGAAGAGACCGGCGTCGAGGTCGAGGTGACCTTCCTCGACTGGAGTGATCTTTCCACCAAGCTCAACGCGGCATTCCCCGCCGGTACCGCCCCGGACGTCTTCGGCCACGGCCCTGCAGCCATTGCCGACTTCGTCGTCAACGACCGCATCGAAGAGCTCGACTCCTACCTGGACGAGCTCGACCCCGCCGACGTCGAGGACTTCGCCGCTTCCCTGCCGGGCGGGCAGGTGGATGATGTGCAGTACCTCATTCCGCTGTCGATGCAGGGCAACATGTTCGTGTACGACGCCGCTGACTTCACGGATGCCGGCCTCGACGCTGACAACCCGCCGCAGACGTGGGAGGAGATCCTCGCGGCTGCCGAGAAACTGACCGTGCGTGACGGAGATTCCATCACGCGCTCTGGTCTCCTCCTGGCGAGCCAGGCCGTCGGACGCCAGCAGACGTTCGCCAACCTGCTGCTGTCAGCAGGCGGCGACCAGATCGACAACGGCACCGCTGCTTTCAACACTCCGGAGGGTGAGGAGGCGCTGCAGTTCTTCGTCGACACCTACGCCGGTGATGACCCTGTGGCCACGAACCTCGGTGAGAACTACATGGATGCGGCACCCGCTCAGCAGCCGGTCGTGCTCGACACCGCAGCCATTCAGATGACCGTCGCGCCTCGCGCCACGCAGATCGTCGAAGCCGCGCCTGACCTTGACCTTCGAGTGATGCCCGTGCCGCGCTTCGAGTCGTCGAACGAACCCGGCGCGCTCGGCGGATCCGGCGCAGGACTCATGATCAACAAGGACTCCAAGGCCAAGGATCTGGCCTGGACGTTCATCTCGTACATGCTCTCGCCTGAGATCAGCGAGCAGTACACCGCAGGAATCGGCGCCGTTCCGACGCGCGCCTCGGCGCTGGACACCGAGTACGTCCAGTCGAGCCCGATCATTCAGGCATGGCTGGAGGCCGGCGAGTTCTTCACGCCGAACCCCAACGTCGCCGGCTGGGTGCAGGCCCGCGACACGATGGACACGTACCTCGAGCAGGCGCTTCACGGACAGCTGTCCGTGAAGGATGCACTCTCGCAGATGGAAGCCGCCGTCAACGACGTGCTCGAATCGAGCGCAGGCTGATTGTGACGATCGTCAACAAACGGGCAGCGGTGTCGGGTCCTTCCGGCACCGCTCCCGCGGCCCAGGAGCAGACCCGCAAGCGGCGTCGCTGGAGCCGCAGCGCGAAGATCGGCTTCCTGTTCGCACTGCCGGCCATCCTCTACGTCGGCATCTTCCACCTGGTGCCCGTGATCTACGGTTTCGTGCTGAGCCTCACCGACTACAACCCCCTGCGGCGCGGCGCCCCGAACTTCGTCGGCGGCGAGAACTACGTCGACCTGCTGGATGACCCGGCATTCGGCAACGCACTGCTGGTCACAGGCCAGTACGTGCTGATGGTGCTGCCGTTGACCGTGATCATCGCACTCGGACTCGCGATGCTGGTGAACCGCCCTTTCAAGGGGGTCGGCATCATCCGATCGGCGCTCTACGTCCCGCACATCGTCGCGCTCTCGGCGGTCAGCATGATCTGGCTGTGGATGTACTCACAGAACGGTCTCTTCAACGAGATCATCACCGGGTTCGGTTTCCCCGAACAGAACTGGCTGCTCGAAGACGGCAGCGCCCTGCAGGCCGTGGCCGCCATGCGCATCTGGAAGGCACTCGGCAGCAACATGGTGCTGCTACTGGCCGGGCTTCAGACGGTGCCGCGCGAGCTGTACGAAGCAGGCCGTGTCGACGGTGCCGGCTCCTGGAATCTCTTCCGGCACATCACACTGCCCTCGCTGCGCCCGATGCTCGTCTACGTCGTCGCGATGGACATCATCTTCCTCGCTCAGGGCTTCGCCGAGATCTACGTACTCACCGGCGGTGGGCCCCTGGGCAGCACCACGACGGTGAACTACATCATCTACACCGAAGCGTTCCAGTACAACCGCATGGGTGATGCCTCTGCGATGGCGTTCGTACTGTTCGCCTTCATCGCCGCAGCATCCCTCGTCTCGGTGCGAGCACTTGCCGGACGGAGAGAGAAGTGAAGACCGTGCAGCGATCCGCCTCCCGGACCCGCCGAGACCAGCGCATATTCCGTATCGCGCTGCTCACCACAGCCACGCTGCTGGTGCTCACCCCGTTCGCCTGGATGGTGAGCCTGTCGTTCACACCGAACGAGGTGGCCTTCGGCGGTGTCGCGCTCATTCCAGAGAATCCGACGCTCGACAACTACTCGACCGCGATCGTCGATGCGAACATCGGCCGTGCTCTGTGGAACTCGGCGCTCGTCGCCGTCGCCGTCGTCGTTGCGAACTGCGTGATCGCGATCCTCGCCGGCTACGCGTTCGCGATGCTGAAGTTCCCCGGCGCCGGAGCGGTCTTCATCGCGCTGATCGCGACGACCGCCATCCCGGTGTCGGTGACGCTGATCCCGCTGTTCCTGATGACGAAGGGAATTCCCCTCGCCGGAGGCAACGACCTGCTCGGCCAGGGCGGTACCGGTCTGCTGAACACGGTCGCCGGACTCACCCTCCCGCACCTCGTGATGCCGATGAACATCTTCCTCTCGCGGCAGTACTTCCTCGGCGCCTCGCCGGAGCTCGCTGAAGCTGCGCGGCTGGACGGAGCAGGCGAGTGGGCGATCTTCTCGAAGATCTACCTGCCGCTGGCGCGCCCACTGGTCGCGGTGATCGCCATCTTCGCGTTCACTGGCGTGTGGGACGACTTCCTCTGGCCACTGGTCTCGACGACCAGCGAGAGCGTGCAGACGGTCCAGTTGGCGCTGGCGCGCTTCCTCTCCAGCGGCAACATTCAGTACGGACCGTTGATGGCCGGTGTCGTACTGGCGACACTGCCGGTTCTCGTGGTGTTCCTGTTCAACCAGCGACACTTCATCTCCGGCCTCACCGACGGAAGCCTGAAGGGATGACCGTCCCGAAGATCGCGAACGTGCGCGCCACCCCGATCGCCTTGCAGGACCCGCCGTTGTTGAACACCTGGGGTCTGCACGAGCCGTACGCGCTGCGCATCGTCATCGAGATCACCACAGACGACGGCATCGTCGGTCTCGGTGAATGCCAGGGCGGTTCGGTGGCGCTGCAGCGTCTGTTGCACGTCGCCCCTCGCCTGGTCGGACAGCGAGTCGATGATCTCTCAGGCAACGAGCAGATCGTTCGCAACGCCTTCCACGGACTGGGCGAGCGAGCGGTGCTCACGGTCGCGTCGCCGTTCGAGGTCGCCTGTCTCGACGCTGAGGCGCAGCACCGCGGACTCTCGGTGGCTGCGCTGCTCGGCGGCGTGCACCGGCAGAGCGTCGACTTCGCCGGGTATCTGTTCTACAAATGGGGCGGCCATCCGGATGCCACAGGGCGCATGACGCCGGATCACTGGGGCGAGGCGGCCGATGCGGACGCAATCGTGCGCCAGGCGCAGCGTCTCGCCGACGAGTACGGCTTCCGCTCATGGAAGCTCAAAGGCGGCGTGCACCACCCCGAGATCGAGATCGAAGCGATCCGTGCGCTGCGTGACGCGTTCCCCGACGCCCCCCTGCGCTGGGATCCGAACTGCGCGTGGACCGTGGAGACATCGCTGGGCGTGGTCGAAGCCTCATCAGAGCTGCTCGAGTATCTCGAGGACCCGGTGGGCGATCTCGATGAGATGGCCGAGGTGCGAAAAGCGGGGATGCCGTTGGCATCGAACATGCTCATCGCCGAAGAGGAGCAGTTCGACGAGGCGGAGAGGAAGGGCTCAGCCGACGTGCTGCTGGTCGACCACCATTACTGGGGCGGCATGCGTCGCGCGGTTCGCGCGGCAGAACGCGCGCATCAGCACGGCTGGGAGGTCTCCCTGCACTCCAACAGCCACGTCGGCATCTCGCTGGCGGCGATGGCGCAGGTCGCTGCTGCCATCCCCGGGGCGCTGCACGCCAGCGACACCCACTATCCGTGGACCGCCGGCGATGATGTGATCGTCGAACGGGGCACGCTGCTCGTGAACGGCGCCGTTCAGGTGCCGACCGGGAACGGCCTCGGTGTGACCCTCGACCAGGAAGCCCTCGCCATCGGCCACGAACGCTATCTGCGGGCCGGTCAGATGCGCCGCGACGACACCGGGTACATGCGCCGGTTCCACCCCGAATTCTCTGCGGAGCTGCCGCGATGGTGACCGTCACCGCCTATCTCTACCCGTGGGATGTGATCGGCGACCCCGAGGCCATACCGCGGCTGCGTCGTCTCGGTGTGCGTACAGTGGCGCTCGCCGCGGTCTACCACGCCGTCCGAGCGGCGACGCCACGGCATCCGGAGCATCGTCAGGTCACGCTTCCCCGCACGACCGTGCTGGTTCCGGCAGTCGAGGATTATCCGGAGGGTCTCGTTCCCGACCGCGCGCCGCAGTTCGACTGGCGCGACGCTGCGGAGCAGTTGAGGACGGCGGGCATCGAGGTGTGGGCATGGGTGGTGCTCACGCACGTCGATGGCCTCGTCGCGCGCGCAGACAGCCACCGCGTCGATGCGTTCGGTGACGTCCTGGAATTCGCACTGTGTCCTTCCTCTCCGCGAGCTCGTGCCTATATCGAGGCGGTGCTGAGCGAGGTCATGGCCGCGACCGGCGATGCGCCCCTCGTCCTCGAGGCCGTTGCCGCGGGCGGGTGGCAGCACAGCGGCGTGCATGACAAGGCTTCAGACCGTGTGTCGCAGGCGGAGTCGATGCTGCTGTCGCAGTGCTTCTGCGACGCCTGCACCGATCGATTGACGACGCAGGGGGTTGACGTGCGCGGCCTGGCCGCGCGGATCCGTGCGGCTGCCGACCCGATCGATGTCGCAGACGTGCTCGGCGCGGACGCCGAGGTGCTGCATACGAATCATCTGCAGAGCGCGGGCGAAGCGGTGGCACATGTCCTCGCGTGGATCGGTACGCGCGACGTCGCTCTGCATGCGACCGCGGGTGCCGAGTGGTACACCGGCCCTGCGGCACCCGTCGATGCTGCCCGTGAGCTTTCCGGGGTGACGCTGGTGGCGTCTGCGTGGGACAGCGCGGCGAACGCCACTGCTCGAATCAGCGCACTGCGGGCGCAGCATCCGTCGAGTCCTCTCGCGGCCTACGTGCCGCTTCTCGGACGCGACGCTGCCGTCGCCGATGTCGAAGAACTTCTCACGGCCGGGGTGCAGAGTGTGCACCTCTATCACGTGGGGTTGATGAACGCGCGCGAAAGCGCCGGAGCCGCTCGGGCGATCGCCGCCATCGAGGGCTTCGTTACGAAGGGAACGGGCGCAAAATGCCACACCTGACCGAGATGATCGCCGCTCGACCTGTGATCGCCGTGCTTCGCGCGAGCAGCGCACGATGGTTGCAGCCCGCAGTGGAGGTGTTGCACGAGCACGGTTTCGACAACATTGAGATCACGCTGACCACCCCCGGCGCCGAAGGTGTGGTCCGCGCGATCACCGCCGAGCTGCCCGGGGTTCTCGTCGGAGCGGGAACCGTGCGATCGCCTGAGCAGGCCAGGGCGGCTGTCGCGGCCGGAGCGAAGTACCTGGTCAGCCAGGTGACCGACACGGACGTGCTCGCCGCGGCGCGAGAGATCGGGGTGCCGTATGTGCCCGGATGCCTCACGCCGAACGAGATCGTCGCCGCGTGGAAGCTGGGGGTGAGCGCTGTGAAGGTTTCGCCCATCGGACCCGTCGGCGGCCTCGACTACCTGCGCGAGCTGCGCGGGCCGCTGCCCGAGGTACCACTGATGCCGACCGGAGGTGTGCGGCTCGACCAGGTCGCAGACTATCTCGCGGCCGGTGCGGTCGCGGTCGGGGTCAGCCGCCACCTGTTCGGCGATGCGCTCGAGTCGGGAGATTTCGACGGCTTCCGCAGGAGCGCGCGCGATCTCGCCGTTCGGCTGAACGATGCCGGACACCTTCTTCAGGTACCCAGCAGGTAAGGAAAAATCATGACGCACATCGCTTTCATCGGTCTCGGCATCATGGGGTTGCCCATGGCGAAGAACCTCGTGGCTGCAGGACACACGGTCGCCGGATTCAACCGCAGCCCCGGTCGCGCACAGGATCTCGCTGCTGCCGGCGGAACGGCCGCGGCCACGGTGGCCGACGCTGTCACTGCCGCTGAGGTCGTCATCACGATGCTGCCCGACAGTCCGGATGTCGCGGCCGTCGTCGGCGGCGACGACGGGGTGCTCGCGCACATCGCGACCGACGCGGTGATCATCGACATGAGCAGCATCGCTCCCGGTGTCGCACGTGAACTCGCGGCCAAGGCGGAGGCCGAGGGGATCTCGATGCTGGACGCGCCGGTCAGCGGCGGTGAGAAGGGCGCGATCGACGGCGCGCTTTCGATCATGGTCGGCGGTGATGCCGACGCGTTCGCACGCGTTCTGCCCATCCTCGAGGTGATGGGCAAGACGATCGAACGGGTGGGACCGGCTGGTTCCGGCCAGACCGTGAAGGTCGCCAATCAGCTGATGGTGGCGGGCAACATGCAGCTCCTCGCCGAGGCTGTCGTGTTCCTGCGCGCCCAGGGGGTGGAGCTCGACGCCGCACTCGACGTGCTCGGCGGTGGACTGGCAGGCAGCAAGGTGCTCGATGCCAAGGCACCGCTCATGCGCGACGGCGTGTTCGAGCCGGGTTTCCGCATCGAGCTGCACCACAAGGATCTCGGCAACTACCTGGCGGCGGCGCGCGAAAGTGCGACGTTCACGCCCGCAGGTGCGCTCGCGGCGCAGCTGTTCGCGGCGGCAGTCGCATCAGGAGACGGCGGCCTCGATCACTCTGGCATCGTACGCACCGTCGAGAAGCTGTCAGCGCACGCCGGCCTTGCGCAGGGTTGAAGCGAGCTCTGCGGCATGCCTGGTGACGAGGTCGCCGACGCGAATGATCTCACTCGGAGTCGCTGCAGCCAACGGCAGTGAACAGCTGATGGCGTCGGTTGCGGGGATCCGATACGGCACCGTCGCGGCGACGCAGCAGATGTCGAGGGAGTTCTGCTCGGTTTCTATCGAGTAGCCGCGCTCGCGCGCCTCGTCGAGCGCTCGGCGCAAGGTTCCGATATCGGTGATGGTGTTCTCGGTGAGCGCTTCCAGTTCCACACCGTCGTAGAGCTGGTCGAGTTCGATGCTGCTGCGATCGGCCAGCATCGCCTGTCCGAGTGCTGTGGCATGCGCGGGCAACTGACGACCGATGCGCGAGAGCACGTGACGCACCTCGTTCGTCTCTTTCGTCGCGAGGTAGATGACGCTGCGTCCGTCCAGGCGTGCGAAGTGGCAGGTGTACCCGGCATCCTTCTCGAGAGCATCGAGCTGACGGATCGCGAGCGGGACAGCCGCGTCGCGATCGAGGTACGCCGTTCCGGTGAGGAGGGCGTGCGGGCCGATCGAGTACGAGAGACCGTCTGGCCCCGGTTCAAGCCACCCGAGCGCCACGAGAGTCTGGACAAGCTGGTGCAGCGAAGACCTGGGGTAGCCGGTGAGGCGGTGCAGATCTGACAGGCTCAGCCGCGCAGGGCTGGAGCCGAACACTTCGAGCAGACGGACGGTGCGCTCGGCAGATTTGACCAGTGGGCGCTCTTCCACGCCGCGTGCTGCCCGTTGCATGTTTCCTCCGTCGGAAGCCTAACATCGCGGGTTCGAGCCCGGTGGGTGCGTGCGGCAGCCTCAGCCCTGCGAATCCTGGCCCGGCATCTGCGGTCTGTGCGGCATGCGCTCCGGTTCAGGCGCTGGCGGCGGCACGGGCGCGGCGATCTCTCGCGCGACCTGCTTCTCCAGCACCTCGACCGCGTCGGCGGAGAGCACGATGAGACCGTCGAGCTCTTCACGAACCCGCTTGTAGGCGACGTTGCGCTCGGCTTGGGTGGCCGACTCGTCGACGGCGACCTTGAGCAGCTTCTGCGCGCGGTCGAGCTTCTTGCGCTCCGCCTCGGTGAATGTCGAATCACGCAGGCGCCTGGCATCCTTTTCGGCGATTTCGAAGGCGACGGCGTAGTTGCCGACAGCATCCAGATACTCGGTGATCTGCTGCTCGCTGTTCTTCGAATCGGCGGATGCCGGACGCAGGGCGTCTGCGGTCTTCTTGGCGCGCAGGAACGCGGCAGTCAGGGGCTGGCGCCCATCGCTCATGGCCGGAAATGCGATGAGCTTGGCGACATCGAGTTCGTAATCGAGCCAGCGCGCCGTGATCTCGTCGTGTTCGGCGAAAAGGCGCCCGAGAAGTTCGGAAGAGGGCTGTGCAGCTTCGACCTGCGCAGCTTTCGCGGGCGCGGCGGTGCCACGGGCAGCGAGTTGGGCGGCTTTGAGTTCGCCCTTCATCCGCAGGGTCTCGAGCTTGCGCTCATGTCGACGTTTGGCGCCCTGCTCCCAGGCCTTGGCGGCGCCTCCGCCCATCGCCATGATGGGGAAGATCAGCCACCAGTTATTACCCGCGAAGTCCCACAGGCCCCGGAAGAACTCATCCATGATGGCTTCAGCTTACTGCGGGGGTGACACGCCGATAGCTCGAACTCACGCCGGTCGCTCGGCGCCGAAGCGCTGGGCGCCGAGCACACCGAGCAGTCGGAGCTTCTCCTCATCCTCGCTGCGCGGTTGCGCCGTCAGTACAAGCAGCGCCTGACCGCGGTCTTCGGTGAACAGCACCTGACAATCCACGTCGATCGGCCCGACCTCCGGGTGGATCAGCGTCTTGTGGTCGGCGAACCTCTGCGCGACCTCATGCCGCTCCCACAGTTCGCGGAACTCCTCGCTGCGCCTGCGCAGTTCTGCCACGAGCATCCCGGCCTGTGATCTTGCGCCCATGGCGCCGTACGCCGCACGCAACCCGGCGACCTGTGCGCGGCTGTTCCGCGCGTGATCGTCTTCGGGATAGTGGGCCCGCGCGCGTTCGGGCTGCACGAACCAGCGGTACGGTTCGTAGCGTTCGAGCCCTGCGGCGCCGACGTTGTCTCCGAGTAGAGCCGCGGCCAGGGCGTTCTGCACGAGCGTCTCGCCGAGAGGCGAGATGATCAGCGCCGGAGTGTCCTTCAGTCGATCGAACACCCGCTGCAGCGCTGGCGCGACATGTGAGGACGGCGTGATGCGATCAGGCACCGCGTGGCCGGCGGCGCGATAGAGATAATCGCGTTCATCGGCGGTGAGGCGAAGTGCACGTGCGAGCGAGCTGAGCATCTGCGTGCTCGGCTGCGGCCCGCGCTGCTGCTCGAGCCGGGTGTAGTAATCGGTCGACATGAGGGCCAACTGGGCGACCTCTTCACGGCGCAGCCCCTGCGCCCGCCGACGCGAGCCTGCGGTGAGTCCTACATCCTCGGGCTGCAGGTGCTCCCGACGGCGGCGGAGGAACACGGCGAGGGCTTCACGGTCCATTCCTCAATCATGCGCACTCATCGCCCGGGTATCCAGGGACCGCCGATCCCTGGATGACTGCTCTCTGCCGGAGGACGCACGCTCGATCGACACTCGAACCATGCGAATCAACAACAACACCATCTTCATCCCCGGAGCGACGAGTGGTATCGGCCTCGCCCTGGCGCTTTGCCTGCACGACGCAGGCAACCGCGTCATCGTCGGCGGACGCCGCACACAACTGCTCGAGAGCATCGCCGAACGGCATCCCGAGATCGGCACAGTCCGCATCGACACGACCGATCCTGCATCGATCGAGACCGCAGCGGGTGAGGTCATCGCGCGATATCCCGATCTGAACGTGCTCGTCCCTATGGCGGGCATCATGCGGCTGGAGGACTGGACCTCGCCCGGCAGCTTTCTCGCAGACGCCGAGGCGGCAGTGACCACGAATCTGCTGGGTCCGATCCGATTGATCTCAGCGTTCATCGAGCATCTGCTCGCGCAGCCGGACGCCACGATCATGACCGTCTCATCAGGGCTGGCGTTCGCGCCTTTGCGGGTGACGCCCACGTACAACGCGACGAAAGCCGCCATTCACATGCTCAGCGAGTCATTGCGGCTGCAGTTCGCGGGTACCAGCGTGAACGTGGTCGAACTCGTGCCGCCCTCGGTGCAGACCGACCTGGTTGCCGGACACCGTGATGATCCCACAGCTATGCCGTTGCGCGACTACATCGACGAGACCATGGCGATTCTCGACACGCAACCCGATGTCACCGAGGTGCATGTCGAGCGCGTGAAGTTCTTGCGCTACGGCGAGGTACGAGGAGATCAGGCGCACGTCATCGCTGCGCTCAACGGCACCGACGCGCTCACCGCGAGCTGACGAGCTCAGGCGTCGGTGTCGTCGGTTTCGGTCTCGTCGATGTCGCCGTCATCGCCTTCGTCGGAGACCTGGGCGGGAGGGAGATCGTTCAGATAGGCGCGGTCATCGTTCGGGTCGCCGCTGCCCTTGTCGAGACTTGTCTCGATCGGATCGTCCATGCGGGGTTCGCCGGTTCTCGGGTCGCTCATGAGGGTGCTCCTGTTCCTGTCTGCGTCGGGCCAGCATCTCCCGGCCAGGACAGGGTCGACAGAGGGTTGACAACCACCCGCCGGGGCGCTCAGCGGCCGAGCTTCTCCGCGCAGGGGACGCAGAGCGTGGCGAAGGGTCTGACGCGCAGTCGCGCGATCGGGATGCCGCGACCGCAGTTCGCGCAGACACCGTAGTCACCGGCATCCATTCTGGCCAGGGCGTCGCCGAGTTGCTGCAGTTCGTCGCGGGCGCCGTCGAGCAGACCGCTCAGGCGCGACCACTCTGCAGAAAGCGGCACACCCTCGGGGTCATGCTCGTCGTCGTCGCTCTGACTGCTGCGGTCGTGGGTCAGCTCGGCCAGTGCCGCCTCCAGCGACGCTGTGCGAGCGTTCGCCTCGCGGCGCAGCACCTCCAGCAGAGTGCGCAGCTCGGTGTCGGTCATGCTCACAGGGTACGTCTTCGCTCGCGCTGTTGGGCGCGCGCTGTTGGGCTCGCGCTGTTGGGCGGAGTTCTCAGCGTTGGGCGGAACTTCTCGGGCCAGAACGCCGCCCATCCGTGAGGACTCCGCCCATCCGGGAGGGCGCTGCGCGAGCTCCGTGCGAAATGTTCGAGCCTCGTCAGGGATTGGTCTTCTGGATCCAATCGAAAGACTCGCTACCGTACTTCGCCACACGAGCGTCACCCGAGCGGGCGTGCCCTTCGAATCTTTCAGTGCGTGCCGCGCGGCCCGTCACTTCTCCGAGCAGAACACTCGACTCCTTGTTCGTGACCTCCTGGTACGTCACAGTGCGGAGGTACTTGCCCACCCAGAGCCCACCGGAGTGCCGCGCGTTGCCGCGGGTCGGCAGAACGTGGTTCGTGCCAATGGTCTTGTCCCCATAAGAGACGCATGTCCCCTCGCCCAGGAAGAGCGCACCGTAGTGCTGCATCTTTTCGAGCGCCTCACGGGGCTCCTCGGTGAGGATCTGCACGTGCTCGAACGCATATGAGTCGGCGAGCGCGTACGCGGCGTCCAGGTCCGAGACGACATGTACCTCGCCGTGGTCACGCCATGCTGTCTCGGCAAAATCGCGCGTGGGCATGTCAGGGAGAATCGCTTCGATGTGGGCCAGTACTTTCTCTCCCACATCGCGCGACGTGGTGATCAGCACCGCGGGCGAGTCGGGGCCGTGCTCGGCCTGGGATAGAAGGTCCACAGCGACGATGAAAGGGTCGGCGTGGTCGTCCGCGACGATCAGGACTTCGGTCGGGCCGGCCAGAAGATCGATGCCCACTTCGCCGAAGAGTTGACGCTTCGCCTCGGCGACGAAGGCGTTGCCGGGGCCGGCGAGCAAGTCGACCTTGTCGATCGTTTCGGTGCCGACCGCGAGAGCGGCCACAGCCTGGACTCCTCCGAGGAGGTAGATCTCGTCAGCGCCAGCGAGCGCCATCGCTGCGACCGTGGCATCTGGGATTCCACCGTCGATGGGGGGAGTAGTGGCCACGACGCGCTTCACTCCGGCGACTTTCGCCGTCACGATCGTCATGTGAGCGGATGCGAGGAGGGGATACCGACCTCCGGGCACGTAGGCTCCTGCGGCGGTGAGTGGGAGGTGCTTCTGGCCGAGAAAGACGCCGGGCAGTGTCTCCATCTCGAACTCCGACATCGAATCGAGCTGTCGCTGCGCCATTACGCGGACCTGGTCCTGAACGAAACGAATGTCTGTGAGGACCTGCTCCGGTACGCGTGCGAGCACCTCAGCGATCGTCTCATCGGAAAGACGGTAGGACTCCGGCGTCCAATCGTCGAATTTCGCAGAGTAGTCGCGGACGGCTGCATCGCCGCGCTCACGGATATCGGCAATCACCGATTTGACTGTTTCGGCGACGTTTGCCCGCTCTTGAGCCTGGCCGGACGCGGTAGCACCTTTAAGGGTCAGGTGCGCATCCTGATCGATGACCGTCATGTGTTCGTTTCCCCCTTGAGAAAGATGAGTGACAGAGGATGAATACGTAATCATCTCTGATACGATCATATTCGTACGAAAGCAGTGCCGTTGTCAACCCCACGCATCGAGTACAAGGATGAATATGGTCACCAGCCGTGACGTCGCCCGGGTGGCGGGAGTTTCCCAGGCCACAGTTTCTCGTGTGCTTTCTGCGTCGCCCTTGGTCACGGACGAGACTCGGCTGCGGGTCGTTGCAGCGATGGAGAAGGTGGGCTACACGCCCAATCGATCCGCGCGCGCGATGCGGACTGGCCGGACCGGTACGTTCGGCGTTGTGGTCTCCGACCTGGCGAACCCCTTCTATCCCCAACTGCTCGAAGCGCTTTCCCGCGCGTTGGATGAGCGCGACGTTCGCATGACGGTGTGGATTTCCGACGAAGGTCGAAACCAGGCAGCGTTGGACGCGATCGCAGAGCGCGCCATCGATGGCGTGATCTTCACCACCGTTGGTGAAGAATCCACTGAGCTTCGCGCAGCGATCGAACGTGAAAGTCCGTTCGTCCTGGTGAATCGAACCCTGCCGATGCTCTCATGTGACCAGGTGAGCTCTGCGAACGACGTCGGTTCTGCGATGGCGACCAGGCATCTACTCGAGCAGGGATGCACCCGGCTGGCATACCTGGAGGGTGCAGCATCGAGCACGACCGCCACCGAACGCTTGCGGGGGTTCCAATCTGCGCTTGCAGAAGTGGATCTGAAGCCCGTCTCGGTGACGGGCGGGTCCTACTCGTACGAGAGCGGACGTGAGCGCGCGTTGGAGCTGTTCAACGTGGACAATCCGCCCGATGGGCTCGTTTGCGGAAACGACATCGTGGCCTTCGGTGCGTTGGATGCGGCGCGAGAGCGGGGCCTGGATGTGCCGCGAGATGTCAAGGTCATCGGCTACGACGACGTCGCAATGGCCAGCTGGCCAGCGTTCAGCCTCTCGACGATTCGCCAGGACGCGGACTTGCTTGCCGGGTTCGCCGTGGACGCCTTGATGCGTCGGGTCGCGACCCCGCACATGGCCCCGCACCGCACGATAGTTCAGCCTGCGCTGGTGCGCCGCGGCTCCACGGCATAGCGAAAGAGGCTCGTGCTGCCGACGATCCTGCCGGAACTTGACAAAGGTGCACTGGCGGGCTTGACTTCATGAAAACGTATACATTACCTTTTACCGAACGAGCCTTAGGGCGAAATGTATACGTAATCTGCGCCGCAGATGCTGTGTCAAAGATGACCAACTCGTCGGAACAAGACCGCACAGAGGAGAAGCCGGAATGACTCTCGCCCCGGACAAGGCGCGGCCTGCGAAGGCAGCCACGGCGCCGAAACGGAAGAGCCTGCTGGACTCGCCCGTCTTCTTGAAGATATCGGGCGTGCTCGGGGTGCTACTGGTGCTCGAGGCGCTTACGCGTCTGAACGTGATCCCGAACAAATGGTTCCCGCCTGTATCCGAGTTCATCGGGCGTTTCGTCGAGATGCTGGGCACCAGCGCACTGTGGAGCGATATTGCCAACACCATGCTGGGATGGATGATCGGCCTCACGATAGCCGCCGTGCTGGCCATCCCGATCGGGATGCTGATCGGCTCACAGCGCGTGCTCGAGGCGGCCACGCGTGCCGTGATCGAATTCCTTCGCCCGGTGCCCTCGGTCGCGCTGATTCCACTCGCAGTCCTTCTGTGGGGAATCGATCTGGAGACAAAGGTCTTCTTGGTCGCGTTCGCCTCGTTCTGGCCGATCCTGTTCCAGGCGATCTATGGTGTCCAATCCGTCGATCCCCAGCAGATCCAGGTGATCCGCGTTTACCGGCTCGGCCGACTGGCTGCGTTTCGGCACATAGTGATCCCATCCACTTTGCCCTACATCGCGACGGGCATCCGAATCTCGTCATCCATCGCGTTGGCACTGTCAATCACTGCGGAGATCGTCGTCGGCGCCCCGGGTCTCGGGCGATCCATCATGCTCGCGCAGCAGTCTTCACTGGTGACCGACATGTACGCGTTGATCATCGCCGCTGGCCTCTTGGGGTGGCTGATGAACAGCCTGCTTCGATTCGTCGAAGCGAAGGTCCTGCACTGGCATCAGTCTTACCGAGAGGGGAGTGCAGCATGACCCGGCGCAGGCTGCTTACGATCGAGATCATCTCACCGATCGTCATCATCGGACTGGTGTGGTGGTTCACCGTCGCGACGAGTTCCTACTACTTCCCACCGCTGCACGACGTCATCGGCACCTTCATGCAGACATGGTTGTCAGAGCGTGTGTTCACTGACCTCATGCCCAGCCTCAGGAGAATGGCGATCGCCTACGCGATCTGCGTCGTGGTAGGCATCGCCGGCGGCATCGTGCTGGCGCGAGTAGAGCGTCTTCATACGGCGTTCGAGCCCGTGCTGGAGTTCTTGCGGGCACTTCCAGGGCCAGCATTCGTTCCGTTCGGGATCCTGGTCTTCGGCATCGGCGACACGGCAAAGATCTTCGTCATCGTCCTGGGCGCCGTATGGCCGATTCTGATGAACACCGTTGATGGAGTCAGGGCAGTCGACTCCGCCCTGCTCAACATGGCCAAGGTGTACAAGCTGCCCAGGAGGGCGGTCTTCACCAAGATCATCCTCCGCTCGGCGTCCCCGCGAATCCTTGCCGGTATGCGTACCGCTCTGTCGATCACGATCATCCTGATGGTGGTCAGTGAGATGGTCGGCAGTACCGACGGAGTGGGCTTCTCGGTCCTTCAAGCACAGCGGAAGTTCCAGATCCCTGAGATGTGGGCTGGCATCGTGTTGCTCGGGATCATCGGCTATCTCGCAAACCTCATCTTCCTTGCCATCGAGAAACGTGCGCTGTTCTGGTTCCGGCAGTCGTAACTGGCAGCAACATCTCTAGATTCCGAAAGGGCACCACAATGCTCGAAGTCAAATCGTTCTCCAAGACATATGTGCGACGAGGCGTCACCACCGAGGCCGTTCACGATGTCTCTTTCCAAGTCCCAGAAGGTGAGTTCGTCTCGGTCGTCGGGCCGTCCGGGTGCGGTAAGTCCACTCTTCTGCGATGCATCGCGGGACTGGATACACCGACGAGCGGCGAGATCTTGCTGCGTGGACAGAAGGTGACACAGCCGCCCGAGGACATGGGTGTGGTCTTCCAGGACTACAGCCGCTCACTGCTTCCGTGGATGACGGTCTCGCGCAACGTGCGCCTGCCGTTGGACTACAAGATCAAGGACGTGCAGGAGCGTGACTCCGCTACGGAACGTGCGCTGGAGGTCGTGGGCCTTTCGAAGTTCGCCGACCATTACCCGTGGCAACTGTCGGGTGGGATGCAGCAGCGCGTGGCGATCGCCCGAGCCCTCGCGGTGAACCCGTCACTTCTGCTGATGGATGAGCCCTTTGCGTCGGTGGACGCCCAGACGAGGTCAGACCTCGAAGACCTCGTTCTGCGCCTGTGGTCGGAGTTCGGCATGACGATTCTCCTGGTCACGCACGACATCGACGAATCGGTGTATGTCAGTGACCGTGTCGTGATCCTCTCGCGGCCGCCGTCGACGGTGGCTCGGGAAGTGACGATCGAACTTCCGCGTCCGCGCAACCAGATCGAGACGAAGCACGAACCACTGTTCGCAGACCGACGCACCGAGGTGCTGTCGCTGATCAGTGAGCAGAGCAGCGCCCCGCTTCCGCAGTAACTCCCGAAATCAGCGGTTCCCTTAGAGATAGGAAAACGGTATGAAAAGCTCGACGAAGAAGTTGGCAGCGCTTGCCACCGCCGCCGCGATGGGCCTCGGCCTCGCAGCGTGCACGCCGGCAGAAGGCGACACAGCAGGACCCGCCGAGGGTGAGCTCACGCAGGTGACCGTCGGTATCCTCCCGACGGTCGACCTCGCGCCGCTCATGTATGCGATCGAGGAGGGCATCTTCGAAGAGCACGGACTTGAAGTGGAAACGCGTGTGACATCGGGTGGCTCAGAGGCGATTCCAGCACTGCTGGCTGGTGATGTGGACTTCATCTTCAGCAGCTACATCCCGATCCTGCTCGCGCAGCAGTCCGGACTCGACGTTATCGTCGCGTCCGGATCGCACTCGAACACGCCGGGTGCCGAGACGCCGTCAGGTGTCTGGACGACGGAAGGCTCTGGCATCGAGACGATGGCTGACCTCAAAGGCAAGACGATCAGCGTGAACGCTCTCGGTTCGGTCGCAGAGCTTTTGGTAGTGGCTGCGCTTGATGAGGTCGGACTCAGCAGCTCGGACTACTCACTTCTGGAGATTCCGTTCCCCGATGTGCCCGGGGCGCTCGATCAGAACCGCGTGGATGCATCGTGGGTCGCGGAGCCGTCACGCACCACCATCGTCCAGGACCTCGGCGGCACGTTCGTCGGTTCTGAGGAGGACGCAGAGGTTATGTCGATCTCTGAGACTTTCCAGAACTTCCCGATCGCCGGTTACGGTGCGCGTGGCAACGAAGACCCCGCGGTGCTGAAGGCTTTCCACGAGGCGATGGCGGAATCCCTCGAGGTCCTGGCGGGCGATCCCGACATCGCGCGTGAGCTGGCTCCCGGCTACACCAAGATCCCCGAGAACCTGTTGGCAGATCTCGCAGTCTCCACCTTCGGCGCCGTCAGCGTCGCGGACATCGAGCGGCTCCAGGACCTGATGGTTGCGCAAGGCATGCTCGACGCGCCGATCGACAACATCGCGGACATCGTCTACAGCCCGTAGTCCGCTCTCCTGCCCTACCCGATTCACTACTGGGGCGGAGGTTCAGCATCTGGGCCTCCGCCCCGTTCAAGGAGCACATCAATGGATATCACTGGCTACCGCGCGAAAGTGGGCGTGATCGTGCCGTCCACCAACACTGTGGTCGAACACGACACCGCACTCCTCCGCCCGCATGGAGTCACCTTCCACACGGGCCGGATGCGCATCACCGACCCGCGCATGGACAACAACGAGAACTACGAAGCACTCATCATGCAGATTCGTGGCTCGATCGACGAGGCGCTTTCCGATGTCATGACGGCGAAGCCCGACGTGATGATGATGGGGATGTCCGGCGAGACGTTCTGGGGCGGAGCCAAGGGGCACGACGCGTTCTTCGAACGCGTCACCAACTTCACCGGAGGTCTGCAGGTGACCACTGGTGCGGGAGCGTGCCGCGCCGCGCTGGAAGCCTTCGGGGTCAAGAGGATCGCCGTATTCTCCCCTTATCAGCCCGTCGCTGACGTCGAGGTTGTGAAGTACTTCACCGAGGTCGGGTTCGAGGTGGAGACGATGAAAGGGCTGAAGGCCCCCAATGCCACTGCGATCGCTGAGATCTCGCCTGAACAGGTCATCGCGACGCTAAAGGAGATCGATTCGCCGAGCGTGCAGGCGATCGTGCAGGTGGGTACCAACCTTTCGATGGTCGGGATCGCCGATCAGGCGGAGCACTGGCTGGGAAAGCCGGTGATTTCCATCAACGCCGCGACCATCTGGCAGACGATGCGCAAGGCAGGATTCACCGATACCTGGGGCGGCGCCGGTCGTCTGCTGCGCGAGTTCTGACACGTTGAGCCGGAAAGAGGAGTAGCAATGAATCATTGGGATGTCACTGTCGTCGGCGGAGGGCCAGTGGGCACCGTCACAGCTCTCGGTCTCGCCGAGGCGGGTCTGTCGGTGAGGCTCATCGAGAAGCGAGCGAAGCTGGGCTCGCAGGAGCGGGCGACGACCTTCCACCCGCCCACGCTGGAGATGCTTGACGCCATCGGTCTGGCTCAACCGCTCATCGATCGCGGAATCATCTGTACCGAGTATCAGTACCGCGACGCGGAGCTCGGTCGAGTCGCTGTCTTGAAGTACGACGTGCTCGAAGGGTTGACCCCGTATCCCTACCGGCTACAGGTCGAGCAATCGGTGCTCACCGGACTAGCGCGTGAACAGATAGCTGAGCATCCGCGCATCGACGTCGAACTGGGCGTGGAGGTCACCGAGGTCGAGGATCTCGGCGACAAGGTGCGGGTGGTCCTGTCGAGCGGAGAAAGTCATACTTCTTCGTGGGCCATCGGCGCTGACGGGTCGCGCAGTCTGGTTCGCGAGGCCACCGGCGTGGCCTTCGCCGGACGTACTTACCCGGAGCGCTACCTGGTTGTTTCCACCTCGCTCGCCCTCGATGAGATCTTCGGGGGGCTTTCACCTGTCAATTATGTTGCGGGCCACCCAAACTGGTACGTGCTGCTGCAAAATCCCGCCGGATGGCGGATGCTCTTCCCCATCGGGCCTGACGAGACTGTGCACGACGATGATCGCTACGACGAAGCTCTGACTCGGATGAAGACACTGTTGGATAGCCCTACGGCCTCTGACATCGATCACGTCACGATCTACGAAGTTCACCGTCGGGTGGCGTCTTCGTTCCGAACGGGGAGACTGCTCCTCGTGGGCGATGCCGCCCACGTCAACAACCCCCTCGGTGGGATGGGCATGAACAGTGGCGTGCAGGACGGCCTGCTGCTCGTGGAGCCGCTCAGCCGGGTCATCCGGGAGGGCGCCCCGTTGAGTGATCTCGATGCATGGGCGGCCGCGCGGTATGAGGTGGCGCTGAACTTCGTTGGCAAGGAGACGGACAACAACTGGTCGCAGGTTCGCGAGAGCTCTCCTGAACAGCGGGCAGAGGTCCGTCGTGGCTGGCAACTTCTGGAACACGATGCTGACGCTCGTCGCGCGTTCCTGCGCCGGGCGTCGATGCTGGACAGCCTGGAACTCAACAGGATATGACCGATCAGCTCCGAGCCGACCCCCCACGGCTCTTCGAGTACCTTGCCGATGCTTTCACATCGGAGGGGGTGGGCACCGTGTTCGGCCTTATGGGGGACGGGAACATGCGGTGGCTGGCCGAGATGGCCGCGCGTCCCAGCGTGCGCGTGGTGCACGCGCGCCACGAGGCGGCCGCGCTCGCCATGGCGGACGGCTGGGCGCAGGCGACCGGTGACGTCGGCGTGTGCTCGGTGACGTGCGGGCCCGGCGTGACCAATCTCGTCACGTCGCTACGCGTCGCCGCTCACAACCGCACGCCGATGGTCATCCTGGCCGGTGACACGCCGGTGAGCGCGGCGACGCATTACCAGCAGTTCGACATCGGTGAACTGCGCTCCAGTGCGGGTGTAGCCGTCATGAAGATCCGAGACATCGCAGAGGCAGCAGCGAAGACGCGTATCGCGTTCGCCACTGCCCGGCGCGAGCGCAAGCCTGTCGTGCTTGCTGTTCCGTACGATCTTGCGGAGAAGGCGTGCGAACTTGCGCCCTACGCAGGGTGGCAGTCTCGCCCGAGTCCAGAGGCCGCGTCTGATGCCGACATCGAAGCGGTGCGTGAGCGTCTCGACCGTGCCGGTGACGTGCTGCTGCTGGTCGGGCGCGGTACGGTGGCATCCGGATCCCTTGACGCAGTGCGGGATCTCGCTTCGAGACTGAGCGCTCATACCGGAACCACCGTGAAGGCGCTCGGTGCGCTGCATGGCGAAGAGAGGAATCTCGGCGTCATCGGCGGTTTCTCCTCGGAAGGGGTCCGCGCGCAGGTGCGTGCAGCGGACGTGGTGCTCGCCCTCGGCGCGTCGTTGAGCTGGTTTACCACCTTGGACGGCGCGCTGATCGATCCTGACAAGACCGTACAGGTAGTCGATCGTGCGGATGCTTGGGATCCGGGCTATCTTTTCGAGCCGAGCCGTCGCATTGTGGCCGATTGCCAGGTTTTCCTCACGCAGCTTCTGGCGGCCCTGCCAGAGCGAGAGGGCACCGAACTGCCTCCGCGCAGACAACCCGAGTCTGCACCGCTGCCGAGTTCCGGCGTGCAGTTGCAACCCGGCGAAGGGTTCGATCCGGTCGAGGCACTCGCGACCTTCCGTCGTGCCGTCGACGCGCCTGTCAGACTTCTCGTCGGGGCAGGCCACTTCTGGAACCACGTCGTCGAGATGCCCGAACCCCCGGATCCCACAGGTCTGCAGATGCACAATGGGTTCGGCGCTATCGCCCACGCCTTCCCCGCCGCGATCGGCGCTGCGGTCGCGACGCCGACGTTGCCGACGATCGTCATCGAGGGCGACGGAAGTCTCATGATGAACCTGCAGGAGCTGGAGACCGCTTCACGCTCGGAGATTCCGCTTCTGGTTCTCGTCATGAACGACGGCGCCTACGGCGCGGAGCTGCACAAACTCGTGGCGACAGGGATGCGTGCTGAGGAAGCCATCTTCGGCTACGTCGATTTCGCGGGTGTCGCGTCAGCCCTTGGTGCGCGGTCGTACACACCTCCCACGCTGACGGAATTGACCTCGCATGTGAAGGAGTTCTTGCGCGAGCCGAGTTTGACGATCATCGATCTTCGGCTCAGTCGGCGTGTGCTGGCCGGTCGTTATCGCGAGGCGTACACGAAAGGTGCGCCCAGTACGGGGAGGAACCTCTGATGGATGCTGACAAGAACTACGCGCGTGCGGGGCTGCAGGGGAGCATCGATCTGTCCGTCGCGAAGCCAACTGCGTTGGTCGTCATCGATCCGGCTCAGGTGTACACCGACCGGGACTGCCCTCTGTATGCGGGGGTCGAAGAGCCAGTGCAGGTGATGAAGGATCTCGTCGGCGATGCGCGGCGAGCTGAGATCCCTGTGTTCTTCACGCGTTTGGGACAGCACCCAAACGGCCTGGATGCCTCGGTGTACGGACGAAAGATTCCGGCATTGCGCTGGTATCTCGAGGACAGCCCGTTCAGCGCCTACATCGATGGACTGGTTCCGGGGGAGCACGACATCGAGATCGTGAAGCAGTATCCGAGTGCGTTCGTGCACACGAGCCTCGCCTCCACGCTGACGTTCCTCGGCATCCGTCGGCTGATCATCTCCGGGCTCTCCACGAGCGGATGCATCCGCGCGACGGCGACGGACGCGTTGCAGTACGGATTCGAGCCGGTCGTCGTCAGTGATGCCGTCGGGGATCGACTTGCGAGCACGCATGAGGCGAACTTGTTCGACATCCGTGCAAAATCGGCCGAGGTTTTGACGCGCGCTGAAGTGGCGCATGTGCTGGGCGTGTCATGAGCGCCAGAAGTGAGGAGACAGCAATGAGACATCGCGCCCCGGTGGTCGTGGTGGTGGATGCCGTGAACGAGTATCTCGGCACGGAGAGCGACCGCGCAGAGGGTGGCGCCGTCGTCTCTGCGGCCGTCCGCGTCATATCCGCGGCCCGGGCGACGGGGGTCCATGTCGTGCACACCCGTCTCCGGTTCCGTAGCGACGGCATCGACGGCGGCCACTATTTTCGACGGAATCCCGACCTCGCCGCATTCGCGGGCCGCACGGCGGTTGCTGTCGCACCGCTGGCGGAGACAGAGGACGAACTCGTCGTCCCACGCACCTACCCGAGTCCGTTCTTCGCGACGTCGCTTTCGGCGACCCTGCGCGGGATCGAAGCCGACACAGTGATCCTCCTCGGCGCGACGACATCCGAGGGCATCCGCGCGTCTGCGATCGATGCGTTGCAACACGGATTCGATGCGGTCGTCGTCGCGGATGCTGTGACCGATCCGTCTGCCGACCAACACACCCGTGCACTGGCCGAACTGGCTGATCGCTATGCCGACGTCGTGTCGTCGGACGACGCGGTCGCTTTGATCCTTTCCGCTGACAAATCTCGATCCGCCGAAACAGAGGACGCACCATGGAACTGAAGACACTTCTCGGCCGGCCCGGCGCGGTGCTCATGCCCGGAGCGGGCAGTCCGCTCGAGGCCCGACTCATCGAGCAGGCGGGCTTCGATGTCATGTACTTGAGTGGTTATGCCACCGCGGCTGCGGGGTTCGGCCTCCCTGACATCGGTCTGATCGCGCGGGAAGAGGTGGCCTCGACGCTGTCACGCGTTCGTGCTGTCACGGACCTCCCGATCGTTATCGACGCCGATACGGGATACGGCGACGCGGAGGCGGTCGGTCACACCGTCCGCACACTGGCTCGTCTGGGCGCCTCGGCGATTCAGATCGAAGATCAGGTCTGGCCGAAGAAATGCGGGCACATGACAGGCAAGGTCGTCGAGCAGCGCGAGGTTGCGTTCCGTAAGGTACAGGCGGCTGTCAACGCGCGCCGCAATACCGAGGCATTGATCGTGGCACGCACTGATTCCCGCGCGCCGCTCGGGCTGGAGGAGGCCATCTACCGCGCGCACGAGTTCGTCTCCATCGGCGCGGACATCGTCTTCATCGATGCGCCGCAGTCCGAAGACGAACTGCGTGAGATCGGTGGCGAAGGGATCGCGGCGCCGTTGATCGTCAATGTCTCCGAAGGTGGACTGACTCCGACGCTGAGTCTGGCGGAGTTCGCGGATATGGGCTTCGATATCGTGATGTACCCCAGTAACGGTGTGCGCGTGATGGCACGTGCCGTGCAGAGGTTCCTCAAGGATCTGAAGGCTCAGGGCGACTCAATGGGTCTGGATGATCAGTTCGTGACGCTGGACGGACTCAACGAGATCGTGGGATTGAAGGAGTTCCAAGACTTCGGTCAGGGCGTCCTGAATGAGCGGCAGCAATGAGTCGCACACTCGCGGAGAAGCTCTGGGAAAATCATCTTGTGCAGGCCGGTCAGAGCGGTGCACCCGATCTGATCTACATCGATCTGCACCTCGTGCAGGAGGTTTCCAGCCCGCAGGCGTTCGACGGGCTGAGGGGAGCGGGACGCAATGTTCGCCGCCCCGAGCTGACGATCGCGACGGAGGATCACAACACCCCGACCACCGACATCGATCTGCCGATCGTCGACAGAGTGAGCCGGCTGCAGATCGAGGCTCTGCGGCAGAACTCCGAGGACTTCGGACTGCGACTGCATTCCCTCGGTGACGCCGATCAAGGGATCGTCCATCAGGTCGGCCCGCAGCTCGGCCTCACGTTGCCCGGCATGACCGTCGTGTGCGGCGACTCGCACACATCGACTCATGGTGCATTCGGAGCGCTGGCGTTCGGAATCGGAACATCGCAGGTCGAGCACGTTCTTGCGACGCAGACGCTGCGGATGGCCCCGTTTCGGACCATGGCCGTGACGATCGACGGTGACCTCCCCCCGGGTACCAGCGCCAAGGACATCATCCTGGCCGTCATCGCGAAGATCGGAACGGGCGGTGGGCAGGGCTACGTCATCGAGTACCGTGGCTCGGCCATTCGTTCGCTCTCGATGGAGGCGCGCATGACGGTGTGCAATATGTCCATCGAAGCCGGAGCGCGCGCGGGGCTGATCGCACCGGATCAGGTCACGTTCGACTACGTCCATGCCCGTCCCCATGCTCCCGAAGGCAGCGAGTGGGACAACGCGATGGCGGAGTGGTCGCAGCTGTACACCGACGATGATGCGCGCTTCGATGCCGAAGTGGTGCTCGATGTGAACGATCTGGAGCCCTTTGTAACCTGGGGCACCAACCCCGGGCAGGGGCGCCCGCTTTCGGGGGTGGTGCCGAGCCCCGATGACTTCTCCGATGAGGATGAGCGTGCCGCCGCCGAACGAGCGTTGACCTATATGGATCTGACTCCCGGTACACCATTGCGAGATATCGCTGTGGATACCGTCTTCGTTGGCTCGTGCACTAACGGCCGTATCGAGGACTTGCGAGCAGTGGCGGACGTCTTCCGGGGGCGCAAGAAGCATCCGAACCTGGATGTCTTGGTCGTACCCGCCTCCGCACGCGTGCAATTGCAAGCCGAGGAAGAGGGACTCGATCAGGTCTTTCTGGACTTCGGCGCCCAATGGCGCAATTCCGGCTGCTCAATGTGCCTGGGGATGAATCCCGATCAGCTCGCACCGGGGCGTCGCAGCGCGTCGACGTCGAACCGAAACTTCGAGGGCCGGCAGGGACCGGGTGTTCGCACGCATCTCGTGTCGCCGTTGGTAGCAGCCGCGACCGCAGTGCGGGGCACGCTGTCATCTGTCGCAGATCTGGAATCAGAATGAGGATCATTCATGGATAAGTTCGTGACGCACCAAGGGGTGGCAATCCCGCTTCGCAGGACCAACGTCGACACCGATCAGATCGTGCCGTCGAGGTTCCTCAAGCGGATCACGAAGACCGGCTACGAAGATGCGCTCTTCGCGGGCTGGCGTAATCTGCCGGAGTTCATCCTGAATCAACCGCAGTATCGGGCGGGTTCGATCCTCGTGGCCGGGCGGGACTTCGGCACAGGGTCCTCACGTGAGCACGCGGTCTGGGCGCTCAAGGATTACGGAATCAGGGTCGTGATCTCGTCCCGCTTCGGGGATATCTTCCGGGGTAACGCCGGGACTGAGGGCTTACTCGCCGCCGTCGTCTCGGACGACGATGTGTCCCTGCTGTGGAAGGTTCTGGAATCGGCGCCAGGTGCCGAGCTCGAAGTCGACCTCGAGGCGCAGGAGATCCGTGCTGACGGGAAGACGGTGACTTTCGAGATCGATGAGTACACGCGGTGGCGTCTGCTCAACGGCCTCGATCCGATCGACATGACGATGGATCTCGAAGAGATCATCGCGGACTTCGAGAGTCGCCGGTCAACGTGGTTCCCGAAAACCTTGCCCGCGAAGCACGAGGCGGCGAGGCACATCATCCCGTCACGGCGATGACGGCAGCGGTGCTCGCCCTATGACGACCGGTTCTGCGGTTGTTCATTCGAACGCGCGCAGCAAGATCCAGAGCGCGAGCCGGGTGTCTGCGTCGTGCAGGTCAACGTGCAATGTCGCGCGCAGCCGTTGCAGGCGATACCGCACGGTATTGGGATGAACACCAAGCAGCTTGGCGGTGATGGCGACATCGCCCCAGTGGTCGAGAATGATCCGGAGCGCACGGCGCTGCTCGCTTGATCGCGCGTTTGAGTCGAAGAGATGCTTCACGGGTGGCGGCAACGGCGACTCGGACGCGATCGTCGGGAGCAGGTCCGACACGGTGAGAGTCCCCCACAGCTCCGTGAGCGTTGAGAGCCCGGCTCGTCGTCGCGCACGCATCTCGGCCACCATGTCCGTCGCGTCTTGTCCGGAGGCAGGGATCCCTGATGTCGTGCTCCAGTGGCGTCCGATAGCGAGCGCCACCGTGGCGCCCATGCCGGCGAAGCTCTCGGTGAGGCGCTCAGCCAGAGCCAACGAGCTGCCCGCGGTGCAGTCATTCGCTTCGGCATCGCAGCCGAAATGCAACATCAGTGCGACGTCGTTGACCGTAGTGGTAAGAACAGCAGCCCGGCCCGAGCGGGCAGTCACATCAGCGAGCACGCGGATACCCTCCGCCTCGACGCGATGGCGTGTGGTGGGCAATGGAACCTCCGTCATCGCAATGACGTGACCGGGCCGTGATACATCCGGAGCGCCATGGCCAAGAGAAATGAGCGGACTCGCGAGTACCTGTCCCGACAGGAGAGACGCGACCGCTTCATCGCGGCGCATCCGTTCGTCGTCTCGCACCCTGATGAGTGCGGCGAGAAGCACGGCCATCTCCGCCGCCGCCCCGCGCAGTACTGCGGCATCCTCTGCGGTGAAAGCAGGCGTATCGCGGGCGAGCCAGATGCTGCCGAGTAGTCGACCATGGTGGCGGATCGCTGCGACGAGCCGTTGCCCGAGGCCAGCACTCGCCACGCGTTCTGTATGGACGATGTCTTCTCCAGCGATAAGTCGCGCGAGCACACCTTGAGTGTTGAAGATCTGCTGGTACGGGCCGGGAAGCTGACGCTGGAGCACCGCCTCTCGCCGGGCGACGTCTGCGTCGTCGGTCATGCGCGAGTGGGCGAGTAGTTGGAAGGCCTCGTCCTCGACGATGATGTGGCCACCGAGCTCGGCAGCGGCCCGGTCGGCGATCTCTGTGATGCTCAAGCGGCTGTGCTCTTCAGGGAGCAACCGGACGTCCCGGTCGACCCTGTCCATTGACTCGATCCGCTCGCGAACCCAGGAGAACTCCTTCCCTGGTCGCAGAGCGATCACCGGTAGCACGAACCTCTCTTCAGCGAGCAATGCTGGCTGAACCTCGGTCAACACTATGGCCTCACATGAGTGTTCCGTGGCCCTCTCTATCGACGAGGTCAGCGCCGCCTCATCGTCGATCGGAGTCACGTCGACGAAGACAGTGCGGATCGCGCCGGACTGCAGCAGCGGTGACGAGGCGACTCCCGGTGCTGCCTCGAGCGTCAGCGAGACCGACGGACGCAGAGCGTCCAGTAGGGTCCCGAGCGTCGCGGGAGAATCGAGATGAACGGTTGCCATCCGCACATCTTTGTA
>JBEBSN010000001.1:0-107458 GCA_040394295.1 Microbacterium sp. | reverse complement strand
CGTGCACGGCTACTACATCGGGTACAAGTTCCAGAAGGGGCTCGAGAAGGAGACCCAGGAGCGTCGTGACGAGTTGAAGGATTACACCTTCTCGTTGATGTATGAGCTCTACGACAACGAGGTGCAGTACACGCAAGACCTTTACGACGGTGTCGGCCTGACCGAAGACGTCAAGAAGTTCCTGCACTACAACGCGAACAAGGCTCTGATGAACCTCGGCTATGAGGCGATGTTCCCCTCCAGCCTGACGAACGTGAACCCGGCGATCCTGTCGGCGCTCTCGCCGAACTCGGACGAGAACCACGACTTCTTCTCTGGCTCTGGTTCGTCGTATGTGATCGGGAAGGCCGAGGCCACCGAGGACGACGACTGGGACTTCTGAGATTTCTTCTCCATTACCCCACGAGTAACGCGAAGTGCGCTGGCGCCCCGGGTGACGTCCCGCTGAGTGGTGGAGTTTCTCAACACCGTGCGGGTCAGTTGTTCTAGTTTAGGCCGCGGCGAGTTCGGGGAGTATCACCGCCTCGTCGATGGGCTCGATCGGGTCGTCCATCGCGGTCAGCTCGAGCATGGAGGCTTCGGAGAAGCAGCGGCGTTCTCCCGCTTCCCACTCGTCGTGCTGCTCGATCAACACGGCTCCGGAAAGGCGCAGCAGCGCGGCCGTGTTGGGAAGACCCCGACGACATCGGTGCGGCGTTTGATCTCCTTGTTCACCCGTTCCAGGGGATTCGTGGACCAGATCTGTCGCCCGTGCCGGCGCGGGAACGCGGCGAAGGCGAGGAGGTCCGCTTCGGCATCGGTGAGCATGGTGGCGACCTTCGGATGGGATCGGCCAGCATTGTCGTCACCTCCGTGAACTGGCTGCGGATATGTTTCGCGTCGGGTTGGGCAAAGATCGTGCGGATGATCGAAGCGACCATATCCTGGCTGCCTTTCGGGACCACCGCGAGCACGTTGCGCATGAAGTGCACTCGGCATCGTTGCCAGCTGGCGCCCTGGAACACGGTGCCGATGGCTTTCTTCAGCCCGGCGTGCGGGTCCCATTTCGGTGAGTCGCGCGGTCACCGGAGCGCTCGAATGGTGCGGCGCCGATGAACGCGGTCGCTTCCGCGTCGATCAACTCCTGATACAACGTTTCGGTCGCGGACCGGATCCGGTCGGTGACATCCGTGAGCTTCAGTTGAGCAAGCAAGTCGAGCAGGGCAGACTGGTCTAGAGCCATCGTGGTTTGTGTCCTTCGTGAGTAGCTTTGATCGGTTCTCACTGACCATCCCACGGTGGCTCACCACGTCGACAACGCGACGCTCAGAACCCCGGAAAACTACACCACTACCTGGGACGCCACCAACGAGACCCCGGAGCTCTCGCTTGGAATTCCTGACCTGCAAGTGGCCCGGCTCCACAATGGCGGAGCGTCAGCGGGACAATACGAACAGCTCGCGCGAGCTACCATCAGGTGCCGGGTCAGTTGAACCCTGCGATGTAAAACCATTTCGCTGGTAGAGGCGCTGCGCCGCTTGTCCGCCAATATGATTTGCCGGAAACGTGACGACCAGGATGTCGCCTTCAGGCCAATGGCGAATAGCCGACGCCAGCAGAGCACCGCCGACGCCCAGATTTCGATAATGCGGATGAACAGCGAGCCAACGAATGTACTGAGGTTTGCCCGGCCCGCTCAGGAGCATCGCACCGATGACAGTCTCAGCTTCAAGTGTCACCATCGCCGTTCCTCGTCTGATCCCTCGCTGAACGTGTGTTTGCAGATCGGGCATCGGGCCAAACAGGTACTCGACATCTTGTGCCAACTTCATCCACGAATCAATATGGTTCGGAGTGCAGAGTTGGGGGTCATTCATGACCACACCATAGCGCCTGAGCAGAGACGACTTGGGCGCTGCGTTCTACGCGGTCGGTGTCGCCTGCGTGGTGCAAAGTATTGGATGGGAACTTCCTGAGCCAATTCCATTCCCATTCAGAAGACCTCGAAATTGGCCATCATCATCATGTCCTCGTGTTCGAGATTGTGGCAATGGAACACGTACTTGCCGCGATAGCCGTCGAATCTGATGAGCAACTCCGCCCTGCCTCCGTTATCGAGATTCACTGTATCTTTCCAACCCTGGTTATAGCGGCCGGGATCATCATTTCCGTCTCGTCCGATGACCTGGAAGGGAGCCAGGTGAATGTGGAACGGATGCTCGACGTTCTGTCCCCTGATCGTCCACTTCTCGACCGCACCCAGCTTCGGTCTCGCCAGGACCGTGTCGGGGCTGAACGGCTCACCATTCACGGTCCACAAAGTCATCCCATGCGCTTGGGCACCGCCGCGGGCAAAGACGAATTCCCGCTCCACGGTCACATCGTTCTCCGACAGAACTTCGATGTCGGCGAGTCGATCCGGCACGGTGCTTGTATCCGTCTCCTCATGAGAGACGACGAAACGCATCACCTGACTGGTGCCAACCCTTCCCCGATCATTGACCATGGTGATCTCGTCTCCGATCTGGTGGCGCGAGAAGTCAATGATCACGTCGAATCGCTCAGCCTGCGCGATGTCGATCGCATCATGCTCTATCGGGGCTGCGAGGAGGCCCATGTCGCTGCCGATCTGAATGAAGCCGGTTCCATCGTCGAGGCGGAGTTGGTAGCGGCGGGCGTTCGAACCATTGAGAATGCGGAAGCGGTACTTGGTATTCGAGACTTCCAGTACCGGCCACGGCGCACCGTTGACGAGAATGCAGTCCCCAAGCACCCCGCTCATATAGTCGGCGCTCACGCCGGGAGTTTCGGTCAATGTCGGGTCAACCGATGGATAGAGGAATGAGCCGTCTGCGGCGAAGGATCGATCCAAGATCATGAGCGGAATGTCGCTGTCGCCGGACGGCAGGCCCAGCGACTCTTCATGATCGTCACAGACGAGATGAAACCCGGCCAGGCCCTTGTAGACCTGCGGGCCGGTGAAGTCCATACGGTGGTCGTGGTACCACAACGTCGCGGCGGGCTGATCCATCTCGTAGACATAGTCCCTGCTGCCGATCACGCTCGTGCCACCATGCCCGGTATGCCCGACATCGCCAGCGACGGGCAAGATGAGGTCGGTCGGATACCCATCATGCTCAGGCGCGGTCTTTCCACCGTGAAGGTGTACGGAAACCGGCACCGGCAGTTCGTTGTTATGGGTGACGACGGTGCGCCGCCCGCGGCGCGACACGAGCGTTGGACCCGGCAGGATACCGTTATACCCCCAGACCTCGGTCGTGAGCCCGGCAAGGATCGAAGCCTGACCGACCTTCTGTGTGATCTCGTAGTAGTCCGTCATTTCATCGCGCCGGACAGGATCGAGCACGGGCGAGTTGGGCACGGAATGCCTCGGGTAGCGGTGCCTCACTGTCGAGAACTCGACCCGCGCTGCCTTGAGCGCTGTTGTTAGATTCGCTGTCGATGCCGCAGGACGCGAGCAACGGGGCAAGCGCGATGCCGACGACGCTCGCCCCGCCGATCTTCAGCGCACTGCGACGGGTGAGTTCAAAGTTGTGCGGCTCAGTCATTGCCTGTCTCCCTGACGGTGTCTGTTGGTTCGGTTGTCAATCAGAATTGCGGTCACAACTCCGAGAACCGCGAACAGCGGAATGAGAACGGCGAAGACGAGGCCGAGAACGGGCGTGCCTGTGCGAATAAAGATGACTGCCAGGAGATCCTGCACTATGACGCCGAGGAGTACTCCGCCGAGGAGGCCGAGTGCGCCGATGCCGGCTGTGCGCCACCCGCTCCTAGGTTTCCGTGCTTGCGGGTGCTGTGGAAAGGAGGCGGATTGCGGCGGTGAAGTGGACTCTTCGAGTGCATCGTCGGGAAGCTGGGGCCAGTGGACGCGGGCGTTGAGACCTTGAATCGCAGCATCAGTTCGCGCCTCGTCTGCGCTGGTGCGTGCTTCTTCGGTGTCACGGGAATTTTCGGGCCTGTTTGGAACATTCGTCATGGTGCTTCCTCGACTTATGGACCTTCAATCGTCTCGGCAGCCTTGACGCCACGCAGACGTTGGATCAGTAATGCCAGGCCACCGGCAGCCAGTCCCCAGAGCGCATTGATCAACAGCACAGGCACGATCGCGATGGGGTTGGCAAGAGGTCCGTCAAGACGTCCGTCGATAATCGGTGAAAGAATTCCACTGAGAATAATCGAGAGCACGGCGTAGGTGAGCCCGGTGAAAAGCAGGGTCAACACGGGGTGATGAGTTTTGCTGAGGCCAACGACCGCTATCCATATGGCTGAAATGATCAGCGTGATGATGACTGGTGCTGCGGCACCGAGATCGGCACCGAGTTGGTGTTCTACGATTCGCACGAGTGGCCTGATGAGGGCAAGCGCACCGAGTCCGATGATGAGGGGCCATTGCAAGGTATTGAAGTTGTTCATGCCATCTACGTTAGGAAGCCTGTCGCGTGTTGACATCGGCCCAGGCTCTCGTCATGTGTCGCTTCTTGTTTCGTTTCTCGTACGTCGAGAAGCGACACTCAGTATCGCCTGGGGGCTCATGACCGCGGAAACACTGGCACGTAGGCTGGTAAGCATGAGTGAGCATGTGTCGACGGCGTCGCCGACCCTGGTGCGCGGCCGCCGTGGTGACCACACGCCGTCCGGGGTGATCGACGGTCTGTTGGGAACCGCGGTCGCGCTTGGACTCGCACTCATCATCGCCACGAGCGAGGGCGGAACACGGCCACCGGATTTCCTCGCCTATGTGTTCGCGTTCGGGTTCGGTGCTCTCCTTCTGCTGCGTAGGAGAATGCCCCGAACGGTGCTCGTGCTCAGTGTGCTGGGGATGTTCGCGTACTACGCCCTCGATTATCCGCCGATCGGGGTGGCGATACCCATTGTGGCCGCCTTGTTCTCCACCACCGAGGCCGGTCTCATGGTGTGGTCGGTCGGGGTATCAATCGTCGTGTTCGCTGTCTCAATGTTCTACCGAGTGCTCGATGGTGGAGAAGCGATCGGGTTTCTGCTTGGCTACGAATCCGTGTCGAACATTGCGCTGTTCGCCGCGGCGATCGCCCTTGGGTATGGTGTTCGCGCCCGTCGTACTCAAGCGATCCAGCAAGCGGAGATCGTGAAGCTTACTGAAGCTCAGCTTGCTCGCGAGGCGGAGCTACAGGTGCAGAGGGAGCGCGAACGACTCTCCCGCGACCTGCATGACATCGTGGGCCACAGCATGTCGGTCATCTCCCTGCAAGCCGGCGTCGCATCCGAAGCCATCTGCAGCGATGACCGTGCTGCAAGCGAAGCGCTCGACCGCATCCGGACCACGAGCACCCGCTCGTTAGGTGAGCTTCGTTCAATGGTGCGTATCCTGCGCTCTCCAACCGACCATCAGGAGACGCGCCGAGTTCAGTCGCTCGCAGCGGTGCAAGACCTGGTCGACGCTGCCAAGGGCGCTGGCATCGAGGTAGATGTTGCGATCAATATTGATTCCTCGGACCTTTCCGACACGGTGGATGTGGCCGCCTACCGAGTGCTCCAGGAAGCGATCACCAACATTGTTCGCCACGCTGGAGCTACACATGCGCAAGTGAAGGCCGACATCCACGAAGGCCAACTCTTTCTCGTCATCACCGACAACGGTCGGGGATCAACCGTCGATGATCGACCGTCCGGATATGGCATCGCCGGCATGACCGAACGGGCCAGACTGCTCGGGGGATCGTTGACTGCACGATCGATTGTTCATGACGGGTTCACCGTCGAAGCCATAATCCCAGCGAGGTTGCCATGATCCGCCTTGTACTCGTCGATGACCAAGAACTCGTGCGCACGGGCCTGCGCACCCTGGCCGTACACGAGGGCGATATCGAGGTCGTTGCCGAAGCCGAAAACGGAAGCACCGGCGTCGACGCGGTTCGCAGGCACAAACCGGACGTCGTCCTCATGGACATTCGAATGCCCCAGATGGACGGCATCTCCGCGACCCGAGCAATTGTCGCCGACCCATCCCTCACGGACGTTCGCGTCGTCGTACTGACCACCTTCGACGAAGACGAGAACGTATTCGCCGCCATCCAAGCTGGTTCGGCCGGGTACCTACTCAAAGACATCGCGCCGAACGATCTCCGGGCCGCGATCCGAGTCGTTGCCGCAGGAGACGCTCTACTTTCACCGACAATCACCCGAAAAGTAATGGACACGTTGGCAACGAGCCCGAGAACCCACACTCGCAAGGCACTCCTCAAATCTCTCACCGGCCGAGAACGCGAAGTACTCTTCCGGATCGGCCTGGGCGAATCCAACGATGAGGTCGGCCAAAGTCTTCATATCAGCCCAGCCACGGCCCGCACCTACGTCAGCCGCCTCCTCAGCAAGCTCAACGCCCGCGATCGCTCGCAACTCGTCATCCTGAGTTACGAATCCGGACTCATCACTCCCGGTGACACCCGTACCGACGAGCACTAAAACTACGGCGCCGCTTCTGTTTCATAGCTGTGGTCCGTCTGAACTGAAGATCGAGGCCGGGACCACCGCAGATTTTGGCTTTGGGCGCTGGCGTCGGTTGTCAACCGGCACTCGGAGTTTCGCATGACCTTGACCGAGGATGGGTCGCCCGCGATGTGGGATGTCGTGCATCCGGCATTCACTCTCTTCAACCCGGAGCGCGAGACCTTCGCCTCCGTGTGGGCTCCGTTCTCCACTGAGCTCCAGGCACTGGTCGGCGCCCCGGACTGGCTCCGGGCCGTGTCCAGTAAACCCCACAGACCGCTCGGGTAACCTGCCGTTCACGATCACTGGCCAGCGCTCACCGCTGAAGCAGAGCGTGGAGTCCCGCCGTGAGGATGGCTTCGGCATCTACGCTGTGCGCGGCATGGAGAGATGCGTATAGCGGAGCGAGTTCGCTGTCGACCGCAGCGCGTCGTTCGTTGCCGGCCACCGGGGCCGTGGCGGCGCTGCCGATCACGAAGTTGGACAGGGCGTAAGCGTCGCCGAGAGGGTCGCTCGAACCGTTCTCGGCTAGCAGTACACACATCCGCTCGGACAGCCGCAGATAGTGGGGGCCCCGCGGAGCGCGCATGGCGATCACCTGGCAGGCCCACGGGTGCCGAACGAGGTGTCGGTAGTACGCGAGCAGCAGAGCTTGCACGTCGGCGTGTTCGAGGGTGCCCCTCCACTCCGGCTCTCGGCCGAGTGCATGATCGAGCGCGAGATCGAATAGGTCATCGACCGACGTGACTCGGGAGTAGAGGCTGGCGGGAGCGACGCCCATTCGCAGTGCGGCTGCCCGAATCGTGAGCGTGCGCATTCCGCCTTCGTCCAGCAGATCCGCGGAAATCGCGGCGAGGCTGTGCACATCCACTGAACGGATTCGGCGGATGGGCCTGCGTTGTTCCCAGTAGCTCATATTCGGATCTTATCCGAACTATGTTAGTTTACTGGCATGTTGGATGTCGGATATCTTCCTTTGCGCAATGATCGCGCTGTGCTGCGTGCCATGAACCACCGTGACGCTGCCCGGTACGCCGTCGGCGCAGCCGATCCGCGGGTGCGCGAGTTCGCCCACATGCCAGAGCCCGAGTACACCGAGGCTTCGGTCTCCGCGTTGATCGATGGAGCGATCCGGGAGGGCCTCACTCGTGGCGATCTCGCAGTGCTGACGATTGCCGACCCGGAAACTGACGCGTTCGTCGGCAGCTTGGTGTTGTTCAACGTCGACGCCGGGTCAGTCGAAGTGGGATTCTGGGTGCACCCCGATCGTCGAGGCCAAGGATCAGCTCGTGCTGCGCTCTCACTCGCGAGCGCGCTGGTTGAGCGGAGCGGTTTGACCCGACTCAACGCACGCACCGTGCCTCAGAACTCGGCGGCTCAGCGCATGCTCGAACGAGCCGGATTCGCTCGCGGCACAGAAGTCCGTGACATGGCTCCTTCTGGCGAAACGGTCATTCTGCTGCAGTACTCCCGTGAGATCAGATCGTCGACATTGCTTCCATTAGCCACGGAACGACTGCGTTTGCGGTTGCATGAGCCGGGCGACCAGACATGGCTGCGTGCCATATATGCTCAGCCCGAGGTGGCACGGTATCTACTGGTCGAGCCATGGAGTGCCGCGGACGCCGTGAAGGAGATCTCGAAACGGTTAGTCAGAACCGGTCTCGACGATGATGCGAAGGCCTTGGCGCTCGTCGTTGAACATGACGGTGACCCGATAGGTGATGTTGTTCTGTGGCTCGTGGACGCCGATCGTCGGGTGGCCGAGATCGGCTGGGCGCTGGATCCCCGCCATCATGGCCACGGATACGCTCGAGAGGCTGTCAGCGCAGTGTTACGTGTCGCGTTCGATCATTACCGGCTGCACAGAGTCGCCGCACAGATGGACGCACGCAATCGCCCCTCGGCCAAGCTCGCCGCCGCAGTCGGAATGCATCGCGAAGCACACCTGCGCCGGGACTGGTGGAGCAAGGGCGAGTGGACAGACACCGTCATCTACGGGATGCTCGCCAGCGATGACTTCACCCAACCATGAGATTCTTCGCGATGTCTTCACGGTTCCCGATGGCGGTGGCCGCTATGCCGTTTTCTTCGAACCACCTCTAACCTAGGCTCGATGCATGGATAGTGCAGACCCGATCAGTGTCCTGACTCCAGACGGCCGAGTGCTTTCCGGCTTGAGTTTCGGGCCGCCGAACGGAGACCCGGTGATGTTCATGGCGGGGGCCGCTACCGGTAAGTCCATGCACTTCGGTGCGCACCTCCTGCGGGAGATGAACGTCCGGCTCCTGACGATGGATCGGCCAGGAATGGGCGCTTCGACGTTTCACAGCGAACGCACGCTAGCGTCGACAGCCGACGACTATTGCAGTTTCGTGCAGGCCGCTATCGGCCGTTCGGACGCGGTCCCGGTGGTCGCCAACTCGCAGGCTAGTGTCTTCGGTCTCGCTGCGGCCGCCGATGGGTGGGTGTCAAAGCTGATCCTCGTCTCACCGGCAGACGAGCTGGCGCACTCGAAGGTGCACGCGATGCTTCCCGCGGAAGCGACACGGCTGTCAGATCTCGCTCGCGCGAGCCCTCGAGAGGCGGAGCGGGTGCTGGCCATGCTCACTCCCGGTGATATGGAGTCGATGGTCCTCGAAGGTGCAAGCGAAAAGGATCGCACGTTTTACCTCGGGGACAGTTTCCTGTCGCTCTATCGGCGCGCCCTGATCGAGGGGTTCGCTGGCGACGGTCGGGGATACGTACGCGACACGCTCATCGCAATGCGTCCTTGGGGGCTGCGGCTCAGCGATATCCGAACGGCCGTGACGATCATGTTTGGTGCGGGCGATCTCGGTCATTCTCCGGATCACGGGGCCACGCTCGCAGATCGGATGACGAACGTCCGGCGTGAAGTTTTGTCGGAGGCCGGAGGCGCACTGCTGTGGACGCATGCTCGCCGAGTATTCGAATCGATCTCTCGCCGCGAGGAACTGCGGTCTGACTGACTTCGCTGTCACCCTGGGGTTGACAGTAAGATCGGTCGCGGTGCATAGTGGAGGCATGTTAAGTAACCCCGGGGGTGACAGCGGCGACGTAATCGACACCCGACCGCTCACGTGGGCGGCGGCGCTCGCTCACAGGCTCGGCGACCCGGCCGAGTTTGAACAGGTGGTTTCGCGTCTCACGGCGTGTGGCCTGAGCCCACAGGAGGTGCAAGCCGCTCTCGTCGATGGCGGAGACGCGCTGTACGCAGCCGCCCAGTCAGGACGCGCGGATTGGAGCGACTCTTTCGGGGGGCCGTTGGCCGTGGCGCTTCTTGCAGCAGAGGTCGGAGCACTCGCTGCGCATCTGAACTGGCGGGCTTCCGGTATCCGCTCATTGGCCGTCGATGCACTGCTCGACGATTTCAGTGCGGTCGCGGTCGCCGGCGAGCTCGGAGTAGCGCGACAGAAGGTATACGAAATAGCCAAGAGTGGGCTCCGTCCGCCATACATCGAGAACGTCCCCTGGAGGACCCCATGAAAACCGTTCGCGAAACCGTCGCGTTGCCGGATTCCACCGAGCAGTTGCTCGTGCATCCCCTGGACATGACCGACTCCAGAAAGCCATTCGTCGCATCCTGGTGGTTCTCGATGCTGGCGATGCCGACGGTTGTGTTCTTCTTCGCCGCACTGCTGTGGATCGTGAGCAATAACTATGGGACCCCGATCGTTGTTCCGATCGCACTGGCCGTTTTCGCCGGCCTCCTATCGGCTTACCTTCGGAATGAGGCTTGGGCCTACATCCCTCGCAAGCGCCAGGACTTGCAGAGGCGTGTTCCGACGCGCTGGATTGTGTTCAGATCGGTGGTCTCGACAGCATCGCTTCTGGCAGGACTGGTATCGCTGACGCTGTGGCTCGTTGAGCGCGAGCTCGACGCAGGCGTGCTCGGCTACATACTCGGAAGCGCCTTGGGCATCGTACTTCTGATGCTCATCGGCCTCTTATGGACAGCGTTCGCGCCTTCACGGTTGAGGGCCGAACTTGACAGCTGGACCTTGCAGTTGACAAGGCTCATCGCTGTCGGAGCCGCAGTCGCCGTCGGTTGCCTCATCGTCGGTCAGAGGTATGACATCGCTGATTTCGACATCTCGAGCGCTCTGATCGGCGCTGTAGTCATTATCGCCGTTCAGGTGATCTGGTGGCTCGCCTCGCTATGGCTGTCCCGGAAGGCCGCGGCGCGCTCCACCGCGCGCCCGGATTGAAATCGCACGCTTCACCGCGACGACGCACGAATCACACCCTGTCTCCAACCCGAAGTCCTCGGGGACTTCGGCCTGCCAGAAAGGCGCCGGCATGCCCGCAATCAGCATCCAAAACCTACGCAAGTCCTTCGGTAAGCACGTCGCCGTCGGCGACGTCGATCTGAGTGTCGAGGAAGGTGAGATCTTCGGCATCCTCGGCCCGAATGGTGCTGGCAAGACTACGACTGTCGAATGTCTCACGGGGATGATCCGTCCTGACCGCGGCGAGATCTGCGTACTCGGCTTGGATCCGACGACTGATTTGGGCGCCCTTCGACATCTCGTCGGCTACCAACTCCAATCCAGTGAGCTGCCTGATGACATGCGTGTCGGCGAGGCATTGCGACTGTTCGCGGCGTTCTATCCGAACCCCGCCGATATCGACGAGTTGCTTGAGACAGTAGGGCTGCGCGAACACCAGAAAAAGTCGTTCAGCTCCCTGTCCGGCGGACAGAAGCAGCGACTCTCCATCGCGCTGGCGCTGGTGGGTAACCCGCGGATCGCGATACTGGACGAGTTGACGACCGGACTCGACCCCCAGGGACGCCGCGATGTATGGGCATTGATCAGGAGCATCCGCGAGAAGGGTGTGACGATCGTTCTGGTCACCCATTTTCTGGACGAGGCCGAAGCGCTCTGCGATCGCCTGGCGATCATCGACCACGGCCGCACCATCGCATCCGGCACATCGAGCGAACTCATCGACGCATCCGGCCTCGCCGGCGACGAACGACGCCCGTCCCTAGAAGATGCCTACTTGGCGATCATTCAGAACGACCAGCTGCTTCGCGCAGCATGATGAAAGGACACGCATTGAACGCGCTCCCTGCACTGATCCGCAGCGAAGCAACCTTGTTGAGCCGCAATCCGACGGCGATCTTCATGGCGCTGCTCTTCCCGACTGCCCTCCTCCTTTTGCAAGGACTCGTCATACCCGGTACCGGCGAAGCCCTCGGAGGAGACGACCCGGCCTTCGCGCAGCTCCGCGCGATCGACCTGTTCATTCCGATCGCGCTGACCGTCGCGCTCGGCAGCGTCACACTCACCAACTTCCCGTCAGCGATCGGGGGATATCGCGAGAAGGGCGTACTTCGACGACTTGCCACCACCCCGGTCGGCCCCCAGCGGGTGCTCATCGCACAAGTGATCCTCAGCGGTGTCTCCCTCGTGCTGGGAGCGGCGATCGCCGTCGCAGCGTCCGTCATGCTCTTGGATGCTCAACCGCCGCGATCGGTGTTCCTCGTCGTCGGGATATTCGCCCTCGCCGCCGTGCAGATGCTCTGCATCGGATCGCTGATCGCCGCGCGCGCCAGTACCGCACAGAACGCGAACGGAATCGGCATGCTCATCTTCTTCGGATGCCTGTTCACCGCAGGTGTGTGGACGCCAGGGCCACTGATGGCGGAGCCCCTGCGGCAGATCTCCGGTTACACCCCTCTCGGAGCAGCCTCGCAGTCACTCACCGCCGCCTGGTACGGGCACCCGATGTCACTCGTTCCGATCGCCGTCATGGTGGTATGGACGGTTCCTATGCTCCTCATAGCGATGCGGACCTTCCGATGGAGGTGACAGGATGCCTGTACAGCTGACCCAGCCGGAGGTCGACGATCTCCCTCGCGTCATCGAAGTGCTGCGACAGTGGCAGTACGAGGGCGCGCCGATGCAGCTGCATCCAGGGGACGTGGGGTGGTTCTGGCGATTCGGCGCCACAGAGGCATCGCGCGCCGTTCGGACGTGGAGCGGCGGGAAGCAGATTCTCGCCATCGGTTTGCTCGACGGGCCAGGCCTCGTGCGACTGACTGTCGCGCCGCACGCGCGGCGTGACGAACAGCTGGCACGACAAGTCGTAGATGACCTGATCCGGCCTGAGAGCGGCGTCCTGAGCGCGGGCAAGGCGAACGTCGAGGTGCCGTCGGACGCGATGGTACACGAACTGCTCGCCGAGGAAGGCTGGGACACCGATGAGCCATGGACGCCGCTCCGCCGCGACCTCACGGCGCCGGTCCCAGACCCAGGCGTGCGTATCGAGGAGGTGAGACAGGAGAACGCCCAGACTCGCGTGGACGTACAGAGGGCTTCGTTCGACGCTTCGTCTTTCACAGCCGCGCGTTGGAACGCCATGGCGACGGCGCCCGCGTACGCCGATGCACGTTGTCTGCTCGCCTTCGATGACAGGGGCAATGCGGTGGCGGCAGTCACGGTCTGGTCTGCAGGAGTGGGCAAGCCGGGGCTGATCGAACCCATGGGGGTTCATCACCGCTATCGCGGCCAGGGTTATGGAAGGGCGATTACGCTGGCGGCCGCTGCGAAGCTTCGGCAACTCGGATCGTCGAGTGCGATCGTCTGCACTCCCAGCGCCAATATCGGAGCGGTTGCGACGTACCGGTCTGCCGGCATGGAAGCCCGCGCTGAGATTCATGATCGATACCGGAACCGCTAGCGACGATGGACCGCCAAAGGGATCGCTGCATTCGAACGTCCAGAACGCAGCGTGAACCTTCCACCGGTCCTATGCCTCTCCTCGGATTGTGGGGGACCAACAGCCGCGGTCAATAATTGAAGAGTGAGATCAGGGACCACGGCAGAGCTTGGTACCCATCCGACAGGTCACGGCGGTTCCCCCACGAATCAGCAACATACCCAACAACGATGACATTGTCCTGAGACTAATATTGGGTTCTCTGCCGCAGTCGCGAACGAGAGAAGGCACGGATGCTGCGAAACATCGCCCGCTGGGCACTCGCAGCAGTGCTCGCCTTCAGCGGATCAGGCCACCTGAGCTGGGGTCGTCGTGGTTTCCGCATCACGGTGCCTGACTGGGCGACGCGAGTAACAGGTTTGGACAAGGATGCGATCGTCGTGGCATCCGGCGTCGTCGAGGTGATGCTCGGTGCGGCGCTTGTTGCGCTTCCGCAGGAGCGCAAGCGCATCGGGTGGGCTGTCGCTGCGTTCTTCGTCGCCGTGTTCCCTGGCAACGTGCACCAGTGGCGAACAGGACGTTCGGCCCCGATGCTGGACACGGATCGTCGGCGGTTCGTGCGTCTGCTTCTTCAGCCCATTCTCGTTGTGTGGGCGCTGTGGAGCACGATGACACCACGATCGCGGTCGCGTCGCAGACGCTGAGCGACCTTCTCCGGCACGTCGCTGAGGTCCTTGTAGTCGGTGGCGCGCGATCGCGACCTTGTCGAACAGGGTTGGTTTGCCTCAGCATCCGTTTGGTAGATATCGCTGGTTCGGGCTTTTTCGTGTCCTCTGGCGTCTGAGCTGCGTGATCACAGGCTCGCAAGTTGACCGTGTCGCGAGGACAGGGTGTTCTATTGCCTCACGAGTCACCGCACCGGGGATTACAATCTATCAGGTCGGAATAACCGACCAGCTGAACTGTTAAAGTGGGTGTTGAGACGAGTTCGTTCAGTCGAGAATGAGGAGACCCCATGACCATCGCCCCTCCGAAGGCCACCGGCAGAGCCTGGCTCGGTCTCGCCGTCTTGGTGCTGCCGCTGCTGCTGATCACCATCGACGGCACTGTGCTTGTCCTGGGCCTTCCTGCGATCTCCGCTGAGCTGAGTCCCACCGGAATTCAGCAGCTCTGGATGATCGATGTGTACTCGCTCGTGCTTGCGGGTCTGCTCGTCGCGATGAGTTCCGTCGGTGATCGCTTCGGTCGCCGACGCAACCTTCTCATCGGAGCTGTGGTCTTCTCGGTGGCCTCGGTGAGCGGCGCGCTGGCGACCGAGCCGTGGATGCTGATCGCCGCACGAGCGCTCCTCGGCGTCGGCGGCGCGATCATGATGCCATCGACGTTGTCGCTGGTACGCAACATGTTCCTCGACCGCCAACAGCGCCGATACGCGATGGCGATCTGGGGGGCCATGGCGTCGGTCGGAGCCGCTGTCGGCCCGCTCATCGGCGGGTGGGTGATCGAAACGTTCAATTGGCAAGCGGCGTTCCTGATGAACATCCCTGTCATGGTCCTCCTGCTTATTCTGGGTCCGCTCCTGCTGCCTGAGAGCCGCAACCCTGATCTGCACAAGATCGACATCCTGAGCGTCGCTCTCTCGCTCATCGGTATCGTCGGCGTCGTATACGCGATCAAGTCGCTCACTGGTGGCAAGGAGATAGTGCTCGGGACCATCGCGGTGGTCGTCGGCCTCACAGCTCTGGCGATCTTCGTGCGCAGGCAGCTCACGCTCTCGACACCTCTCATCGAGGTTCGACTTTTCAAGGTGCGCTACTTCCGCGGCGCCGTGATCGCCGATCTGCTCGCCATCTTCGCAATGGTCGGCGCTCTGGTTGCGCTCGTCCAGTACCTGCAGCTCGTCTTGGGCCTGAATGCGCTGCAGGCATCGCTGTGGCTGATACCCCAAGCGGTGTTCGCTGCCGTGGCGGCGTTCGTCGCGACAGCACTGGTCAAGAAGGTGCTCCCGGCCTACGTCATCGCCACGGGGCTGCTGATCTCGTCAGTCGGGTTCGCGCTGACACTGTTGCTCTCGCCATCCTCGCATCCGGCGCTCATCGCGGCATCGCTTGCGCTGGTCTCCCTCGGAGCAGGCATGGCGCTCGCACTGAGTAACGACATCATCATGAGTTCTGTGAAGCCCGAGCGTGCAGGTCAAGCGGCCGCGACCTCGGAGACCGCCTATGAACTGGGAACCACCCTGGGCACCGCCGTACTCGGTGGCGTCCTCGTCGCCTGGTACTCACGGGTGGTGGCAGCCGGTACCGAAGCGATGGATGTGGGATCGAGTATCGCGGAGAGGGCGTCGTCGACCATGGCGGAGGCTCTCCTGGTGGCAGGGGAGGTCGGTGGAGACACGGCCGCGGCGATTCTCGAGATCGCGCAGGGTGCGTTCACCGAGGCGATCATCGTCACGGGGATCGCCGGTGTGGCAATCATGGTGCTCGCCGCGATCTGGTCTCTGATCACGCTTCGAGGCGCAGCCGCCGACGCGGATCTCGCCGCGGAGCACGAAACAGAAATCCATTGATGACCCCTGGAAAGGAATCGAACATGACCTTATCTCTTCTCGATGCGCTGGAGACGACGATCGGCCCCGGAGCGCCCGTGGTCTCCGTCGCCCCCGTCGAGTTGATCGCACCGGGCCGGCCGGTCCCGCTGGAAGTGCGGGTTTCAGCTCCGACCACAGGCACAGACCTGCCCGTCGTGGTGTTCTCGCACGGCAATGGGTGGAATCTCGACGGCTATGCGCCGCTCACCGCGTTCTGGGCGTCGCGCGGATTCGTCGTCATCCAGCCCACCCATCTGGATTCCCGGCGCAACGGCTTCGGGTTCGACCATGCCGTCTTCCCCACGATCTGGACTGAGCGGATCGCCGACCTCAGCCGAATCATCGACCAGCTCGAGACGATCGAGGGCGCTGTTCCCGGCCTCGCAGGGCGACTCGACGGCAGCCGTGTCGCGGCGGCCGGCCACTCCTGGGGCGGGCAGACCGCACAGGCTCTCTTGGGTGCACGCATCCTCGATCAGGGCGGACGGGTCGGTGCGGACATGTCGGACAGGCGGGTCACGGCAGGAATCCTCTTGGCGGCGACCGGGCTCGGGGGAGAGGAGTTGCATCCGTTCGCTCAGGCGAACTTCCCGTTCATGCGCCCCTCCTTCGGCGAGCTGACCACGCCGACGCTCGTTGTCGCGGGTGATCATGATCAGTCCAAGATGTCGAGCCGCGGACCGGACTGGTTCACCGACGCCTACACGCACAGTCCCGGTGCCACCGATCTGCTCACCCTTCACGGAGCCGAGCACGGCCTCGGCGGGATCGTCGGCTACGAAGTCGCTGAAACCACCGACGAGAACCCGGAGCGGGTGGCCGTCGTCCAGCGACTGAGTACCGCCTACCTGCGGTCCGCACTGCGGGTCGACGGCGAGAGCTGGCGCTCTGCCCGCGCGGCGTTCAACGACAGCGTAGATCGCATCGGCCGTATCGACAGCAAGTGACGAGAGATCACCACCGCACTGCTAACGTCGGGACGCACACCGTCTCGCATTACACACGAGGACAGACGAGAGGTTGCCTGATGCTTTCTGTTGTAACGGACTATCTGACCGACGCGCTCGGTCACGTCGAACACGATCGGTCGGGAGCTCTGGCGGGCTACATTCCGGAACTGGCTGCTGCCGAACCTGACCGACTGGGCGCCGCCTTCGCCATGGTCGACGGCACCGTCTACGGGGCCGGCGACGTCGACACCGAATTCACCATACAATCGATTTCCAAGCCTTTCGTCTATGCGCTGGCTCTCGCGGATCGAGGCTTTGATGAGGTCCTGGCGAAGGTGGGAGTGGAGCCGTCGGGCGAAGCGTTCAACCAGATTTCGCTCGAGCCCGGCTCTGGTCGACCGCTGAACCCCATGATCAACGCGGGCGCGATCACGACGCACTCCTTGGCCGGCGCGAACGACCTCGACCAGGCGGAGCGCACGCGGCGTGTCATCGCCGGGCTGTCGGCCTTCGCCGGTCGGCCGCTGGCGGTCGACGAGTCGGTGTGCTCGTCAGAGATGACACATGCGCACCGCAACCTCGCCATCGCGCATATGCTCCGAAGCCACGACATTCTCGCCGACGACCCCCGTGCCGTGGTGGACGGGTACATCCGCCAGTGCTCAGTGCTCGTCACAGCTCGTGACCTCGCGATCATGGCTGCGACCCTGGCCAACCACGGGCTGAACCCGCTGTCGGGCGAACGCGTCGTCAGCGAGTCGGTGATCCGTCAGGTTCTCAGCGTCATGGCGACCTGCGGCATGTACGACGCCGCCGGTGACTGGGCGACCCAGGTGGGCATCCCCGCGAAGAGCGGTGTGGCCGGCGGACTCATCGGCGCGCTGCCCGGTCAGGTCGGCATCGCCACGTTCTCACCGCGACTCGACGTGCACGGCAACAGCGTTCGAGGCGTGACCCTGTTCGAGCAGTTCTCCGGCGATATGGGCCTGCACGTCATGTCGGTTCCTCCCGCCGCACGTGCGGTGATCCGGTCGCACTACGTCGACGGCACCGGAGCGGACACGATCCGGGTGGTCCAGATGCAGGGCGGCATCCGCTTCGCCGGGGCGGAGAAGATCGTGCGCGAGGTGATTGACGCGTCGCCGGCCGAGCCCGCCGTGGCACTTGACCTCACTCTGGTGTCTTCGCTCGACGACGTCGCTCAGCGGATGCTGGCGGAGATCGCTCGCAGGCTTACAGCGGAAGGACGCCGTGTGTTCGTGGTCGACCCCGAGGCTGTGTTCCCCGCGACCTGGTTGGCGCAGGCGGGGCCGGTCGACGTCGTCACGACGCTGCCCCGCCCGACCGCCGAGTGACGGCGCTCGAGCGCGGAGTCCTGTCCGCTGATGTGACTGGTCGCGTCAGCCTTCGCCGGGGCAGACCAGCTCTCCTTCGGGGACTTCGCGATCGATCAGGTAGTCGGCCGCGATCGCGTCGGCGCAGGCATTCACACCGTTGGCGATGACAGTGTGCCCCTCACCTTCCACCGTGAGCAGCGCGCTGCCCAAAGTTTCGGTGAGGGCGATCGCACCACTGTGAGGGGTGGTTGCATCGCCAGTGAGCGAGACGACCAAGGTCGGGGCGAGGCCGTTGATGTCCTGTGCGTACGGGATGCCGAGTTCGCCAGCTGCGGGGAAGTCCGCGCACTTGTCCCGCAGGTCATCCATTGATTCTGCCCCGGAATCCAGGATCGGCGCATGGTCGAGAGTCTCCGCTCGTAGATCTGCGAGCTCGTCGGTTCGGAGCACGTCTTCGTCGATGCAGTTGATCACGAGGGATGCATCGATCTGGTTCGAGCTCGTGCCCTCGGAAGAGACGCCGCCGACGCCGTTTGCCAGCGCAAGCAGCTGGTCTCCGCGACCTTGCTGCACCTCGCGGAGCCCTTCGATGATCAGGGGCCACGCATCAGGGCTGTACAGGCCGCCCATCACGCCCCCCAAACCGAGGTCGAAGTCCAACTCGGTATCACCTGCCGGTACGGGGTTCTCGGCGAGCGGCTGAAGAATGCTCTGCAGCGCTGAGGTCCATCCGTCCGGGTCGGTTCCGAGCGGACAATCTGCTTGTTGAGCGCACGTCGCGGCCATCGATTCGAACGCCGCCTGAAAACCGGTGTACGAAGCGAGCAAACGCTTTTGTGAGCCGAGGTTCGGGTCGAAAGCACCGTCCAGCACCATCGCGCGCACGTTCTCAGGGAACTCCTCGGCGTAGACCGCGCCGAGGCGCGTACCGTAGCTCTGACCGAGGAAGCTCATTTGCTTCTCACCCAGCACCTCGCGCAAGACGTCCATATCCTTCACGGTGGTGCGCGTTCCCATCTGGGCAAGAGCGTCGAGACCACCCGAACCCGCCGCGCATCTTTCGACGAGTTGCTGAGTGTCGTTCTCTGTCAGGGGAGTGAAGACGCCGCTTACTTTCTGCAGCAACGCCTCCGCGTCGGCGGAGCCATCTGTCAGGCCACAATCGATCGTGGGCTCGGTCGCCCCGACCCCGCGCGGATCGAAGCCCACCAGATCGAAGCGTTCTGTGATCTCGCTTTCGGCCATCAGCGCTGACGCCCCGATCGTGCCGAGAAGCCCGGCTCCACCGGGACCACCCGGGTTGAACAGCAACGGTCCGATCGAGTCCCCCCGCGCGGCGATGCGGATCACGGCAACCGAAGCCGTGTCCCCGGTCGGATCGGCGTAGTCCAGAGGCACCAGGAGTCGTGCACACTCGGCCTCCGGCACCATCGGGAAGAACTGCTTGTCTTGGTCCGTGATGGCGTAGTCATCGCATCCCTCCCAGGTGAGGGTCTGTTGCGTGAAGCGGTCCATCGCGACGATCTTCTGGCTCTGGTCGCTGTCGGCAGGTACGCCGCCTGAGGGCGTACAGGCCGCGAGCGCCGCGACCATGATGCCGGCGAGAGCCGATGCGATCGCGCCTCGACGCAGTGCGAGCGAGCGGCGCGTCATGCGTCGCGTCGCTTCACCAGTACGATCGCCGTGGTCACCAATACCACTGTCCACGCGACGAGTCCGAGTGCTCCCTGCCAGGGTTCGAGTACCCACACACCCTCGGGCTGCTGCAACGGCGAGCCTGGCGAGGCGAAGTCGGCATATCCGGGATGCGTGTTGAGAGCGCGGCCCAGGTTGAACGGAAGCAGCAACGATATGTTCTGCAACCAGATCAGGGTCCCTGAAGTGCCGGACACGAGGCCCAGACCCACGGGAATGACAAGAACAAGACCGAGCGCCATCGTGATGCCACCGACGACGTTACGGAGAATGGCCCCGATTCCGAATGCGATGAGCGCGATCGAAACACGGTAACCGACGCTGCCGATCATCCCGCGCCAGTAGTCGGGGTCGTCCAGGCGGATATCAATTCCGTTACCGGCAAGTACGCTGACGGAGATGGGGATCGCGATCGCCACCGCAAGCGTGCTGATCACGAACGTCACGACGGCCAACACCAGGAACTTGGCCAGCAGTGCGGGGACGCGTCGGGGCACGGCGGCGAAGGTGGATCGGATCATTCCGGTGCTGTACTCCCCGGCGATGACGAGCACACCCAGCACGCTCACGGTGAGCACATTCAGATCGGTGCTGATCATCACGACATTCACGCCGGCGGCCTGCATTCCTGCTTGTGAGAGCCCCCCTTCCAGCCACTCGAAGTTGGTAGAGGCGGACATCTGGGTCGTGATCCCGACGGCGAGCACGACCAAGACGGCATAAGTCCACCAGGTCGATGGGATGGTGAACAGCTTGACCCACTCGGAGCGGACGATCCCGCCGAAACTGAGGTCACGACGGGGGGCGGCGGTGAAGCTGGAGGATGTTGTGGCGCTCATCGGGTGCTCTCCGAACGGGTCTGGGCGGCCGAGTACTCGACCTCATCGCGAGTGAGTTGCATGTACGCCTCTTCGAGTGACGTCGCGACCGGAGCGAGTTCATGCACGGCGATGCCCGCACCCACAGCGATCTCGGCGATACGCGGCGCGGCGACGCCGCGAACCGAGAGCACATCGGTCTCGGTGTGTGTGACGGCCGCGCCGTTCTCGACGAGCAGCGGGTCTAGCCGACCAGAATCGTTCGAGCGGACGACCACCACGTCCCCGGAGGCGTTCAAGAGAAGCTCGCTCATCGGTGCGTCAGCAAGAACCCGGCCGCGACCGAGCACGATCAGATGGTCGGCGGTCTGCGCCATCTCGCTCATCAGGTGCGATGAGAGGAACACGGTGCGTCCTTCGGCGGCCAGTCCCTGGGCCAGCCGACGGAACCATGCCACGCCCTCGGGGTCAAGGCCGTTCACCGGTTCGTCGAGGATCAGCGTCGCCGGGTCGCCCAGCAGGGCCGCGGCGAGTCCGAGGCGCTGACCCATGCCGAGGGAGAAGCCTCGAACGCGCTTATCCGCGACCGATCCGAGACCGGTGAGCTCGATGACCTCGTCGACGCGCGCCGAACCGATCCGGTGCGTCAAGGCCAGCGCGCGCAGATGATTTCGCGCGGACCGCGAAGGATGCACAGCCCTCGCCTCCAGGAGCACCCCCACCTCGTGCAACGGAGAACGATGCGCGGCGTAAGGCTGCCCGTTGACCGTCACCGTTCCGGATGTCGGACGGTCCAGGCCGACGATCATTCGCATGGTCGTCGACTTCCCCGCGCCATTCGGGCCGAGAAATCCAGTCACACGCCCCCCGGGGACCGAGAAGTCGATGCCGTCGACAGCGGTCTTCGCTCCATAGCGTTTGGTCAAGGAACGAGCATGAATCACAAGGATCTCCTTTTGACTGCAGCGGTGAGCTTCCGTCGCCGCGGAAGATGGGCTAGGCAATCACACACGATGTTGTCGGGACACGGTCAAAACGTCTGGCACGAGAGGAGGCCGCGCAGTGGATGTGCTCGGCCGCGCCGGTCGGCTCGCGTGCTGCAGATCGAACCGACTGTCCCGAGCGATGTCTCACGGCCGCAAGATTTCGCGCTCGCGCGCTGGCCGAAGTGCGGTCAGCCGCCTTCAGGGGAGGTCGGTGTCGTCAGGGGGCCGCTGCGTCGGGTGCGAAGCCATACGGCCACCGTGATGGCGACGAGCGCGACCACGCCTGGAATGACGAATGCGGCGGTGACAGCTCCCGTCGAACGATCGAATCGTTCGCTCAGATCGGCATGCAGGATGATCCAGTACAACAAGCTCAGGACGTTGAAGGCGGAATGTATCACCACGGCGATCTCGATGCCGCCGGTGCGCCAGGTGACGAGCGCAGTGGTGACGGAGAACACGACGTAGTACACGTTCCACCACGGGTCCAGCGCGGTGTGGATCACGGCGAACACTGCTGCCGAGACGATGATTCCTCCGAGGAGCGACGCCCACGGGCCACGAGCCCAGCTTCCGCCGATGCGGAAGACGAGTCCGCGCAGTCCGTACTCCTCGCCCGCTGCCTGCAGGGGCATCACGAGGATGGCGACGACGAAGAAGCCGATGAGATCGGCGCGCGACCACACTGCGGTCCCCCACGGATCGAGGAACTCGGTGAAGGCGAGTGCGACCACTATGAGCGGGACGATTCCGAGCAGGGCGCGTCCGAACAGGCCGAAGCGAAAGCGTGACACAACCGAATGGAGCGACGGGCCCCGCACTCCGTACAGCCAGCGTTGGATGAGCATGCTCCACGGGATGAGTAGGGCGGTCCCGGCCAGACTCGTTGCCAGAGTCACGGGGGTGAGCATCGCAGGATCTGCGCTTCCGGCGGGGCGAATCAACCCATCTATCCAGAGTCCGAGGAGATAGAAGATCTGGAGCGCGCCGAACAAGCCTCCGATCAGCAGGGCGATGGCGAGGATGCCCCGTCCGATTCGCCGCTTCTCGCCGGCGAGCACTCGGTGGTACTCCACCCCTTCGGGGACCGATCTCGGGCCCCGGTTGGTGACTGCAGCGGTCATGACTCGTCTCCGTTTCTATTCATCGCGTCGGCTTAACCGACCAAACGGTTAATACAGTAACATGTGATGAACTATGCGCAGCGTGCGCGGCGTACGGTGCTCGACGCGGCCACCAGGCGATCTCCGAAAAAGGGGTGGCCGTGACGCTGGAGGAGGTGGCAGCGATCGCCGGCTGAGCACCGACGTCATGACTGCTTGACTCTGTTCCGACCGCAGGGTGTGGACTGTAATGCGTCGGAACGTCGTCGTCGGCCGTCCTCCAGCAGGAAGAAGGTAATCGCATGGCACTCCAGCTTGGGGAAGATTCTTGAGCGTCGAAATGAACGTGACGCGCTCGCCGAAAGTCCGATCGACAGAAAGGGCCGGTGCGAAGGTGCACGCAGGAATCGAAGCGCGCAAGCGCGCGCCGCGTCGCGGTGCGGCGGTGCGGGGCGCTCGCATCCGTGATCGAAGGGCCCTCGACCGTCTGCGTGCGCAGGAAGCCGTGCGCGATCCCGAGCTGCTGCCGTTGAGGTATGCCCGGACGGTTTCGTCTCCGTGGGCGTATCATCGCGGCGGCATAGCCGCGATGGCGGCCGATCTCGCGTGTGCCCCGCACTCGGGGCTCACGGTTCAGATGTACCCGATTAAGAGGGTGGATGAGGGTCCCGATCAGGATCAACGAATACGCGCGTACGAGCAGGTCTACGACACCTATCTCGAGGTCGCGAAGCGTGCATGGTGACCAGCCTGGGCGCCAGGGTCGGCGAAATCGGTACGTGAGCGACCTCGCGAGGTCGAGCTGGAGCTCGCTGATCTCCTGTGTCGTCGGGGCGGGCGCGGTGGTGCTCTTCTTCGTCCTTCGCGAAGAGCCCGCAATGCGCGTGCCTGCGACGCTGCTGATCGTGTTCTATCTGGCCGGATGGCCCGCGTTCGTGGCGATCTACCTGGTGTGGACGCACCTGGCCTACGCGCATCGCCGTCCGCGGGCGCTCAGGCGGGCTGCTCGGCACGAGACGCGCGCCCTGCAGGGCCGCTGGTCGCGGATGGCCAGCTACTATGGCGGCGCCGCGAACTGGGCGCTCATCGGGGCGCTGGTCGCCGTCGCGCTGACGATCGTGGTGGCGCAGAATGTCGTCTTCCGCGAGGAATGGGCGTTCGTGCTGCTCGGCCTGCTCACCGTGGCTGGCTCGTGGGCGCTGATGGTCTACTCGTTCGCGCTCGAGTACCTGCGATTGGCGTCCGGACATGAGGCTGACGAAGGAGCCATCGAGATCCACGTCGAAGGACCTGCGCGCTTCACCGACTACCTGACGTTCGCCATCCTCCTGTCGACCATGGCGGCGACGGTGTCGGCGACCATTCGGTCGCGTCGAGCGTGGACGCTCGTGCGCATCAACGTCCTCTTTGCCTTCACATTCAACACAGTGATCGTCGCGATGATGGTGTCGCTGCTGTTCGGCGGCGTTCTCGGCTGATGCCCCATCATCGAGCCATCGCGGGTCGACCCCCGCCGCGTCTGATCTACGGATGATTGACCTCGTCCTCGGCACATGGTGTGTGCTGGGGCCATCACGTTCGTAGAGGAGATCAGAATGATCATTCGCGCGATGGGGACCGTTCTGCTGGGCATCGGATTCGTGGCGTTGGCCACAGCAGCCTTCATCCGAGATCCCGCGGCGCTGGACGCCAACATCGGGGCCGGCGTGCTCACCCTTGTGGGCGTTCCGCTCGGCGCGGTCGGTCTCACACTGACGATCGCGGGCGGCGCGTACGAGGCGTGGAAGAGGCGTGGGCGACGACGGCGAGGAGCGCGACGCCGAACGACTTGGAAGGAGTACGCAGGTGTCTGACGTAGAGCCTGCGCTCGAGGAGACCACCTACGAGCCATGGACCCCGCTCGACGAGAACGGCGAATACTCCGGCGGGCGGCATCGCTCCAGTGCTGTGGTCGTGCGCGAGGATGTCAAGGGAGCCCCTTCAGGGTCATCTCCGCGATGGCCCTCAGGTCGGCCGGTCTTCCCCCGGGCCTCCCGAGGTCGGTGTCCACCAGCGTCTGCGCGAACGCCGCCGCTCGTGGACACCGGAGGCCCCGAGGATGATCACGGTATCGGGCCGGTGTACTCCAACCAGAAGTCGACGGCGTCGGCACGCGGGCGATCTGTCATCTGGCTGCCGTCGCCACGGAACTCCATGACGTGGTCAGGCGCGCTCGCCACGCTCGCCCAGGACGGCAGCCCGGACGCGTTGGGGTCCCCGGAGCGCGCGAACGCGACCCAATACCCGCTCATCTGATCGCGCAGCAGGTAGTCGGCATCCGTGTACTCGGCGTCGTGATCGGAGCCGAGGTTGTCATAGGCGTATGCGACCTCTGCACCGTGGTAAGCGCCGTACTTCTCGAGGCCTTCCTCGGGTGGCGTGTGCGAGAAGAAATAGAGGTACGCGGGCGCGTCGCCTGATTGCTTCTGCAGATTCGCCCACCGGAACATCGCGCGGGTCATCACCTTGTCGGTCTGAGCGTGCAGCGATGACTCCAGCGCCTGCTCCGGCGTGTCGCCGGGATACAGGCTGAGGAATCGGTCGGCCAGGTCACCGTAGATTTCTCGCGCAGACTCCCCGTACTCGTCGACGTCGATCACCGGGGGAGCAGCGAGCGCGAGGGACGCCTCGTCAGCGTTGCTGCCGACGAGGATCGGCACGTCGTGCTGCTGGCCGGAGGCGTAGATCTCCGAGGGGGAGGTCGGCAGGACGTGCCCGTCGAGAGACGGGCGCCAGTGCCCGGGGATCTCCGCGGCCGCCTCGGCGATGCGATCGGCCGGCATCGCTCGCATCTCCGCGATCGTTGCTCCTCCGAGCTGCTCGCTGAGGCGAAGACCGGCATCCTCCACCGCTGCCCGGGTGTCGAACTGGTCTCCGTCCTCGGTGTCACCGGTCGTCCCCATGCACGCACCGCTACCCGCGATAATCCCGTCGAGGAGACCTTCGGAGAGTGGGGAGGCCCCCAGAATGCAGACGCTCTCGCCGCCGGCCGACTCGCCGGCGACCGTCACCCGATCAGGGTCGCCGCCGAACGAGGCGATGTTGTCGCGGACCCACTCGAGAGCGGCGATCTGGTCGAGGATGCCGTAGTTGCCCGATGCGCCGTAGCGGGCTTCTTCCGCGAGGTCGGGGTGCGCGAGGAAGCCGAGCACCCCCAGTCGGTAATTGACGGTGACGGTGAGGACGTCGCCACGGGAGGCGAGCGCCTCGCCGTCATACAGCGGCAGGGCGCTCGAGCCGGTCGTGAACCCGCCGCCGGGGAAGTAGACGAGGACGGGGAGCTCGCCGGAGGCCGGTTCGGTGCTGCGCCAGATATTGAGGGAGAGGCTGTCCTCGCTCACCGGGTAGGGGTTGAGCAGCGTGCCTTCGAGGGGGGCTTCAACGATCCGCGAGAGTGCCCGAGTGAAAAAGGTCGAGCTCCCCTGGACCGGAGCGGGGGAGAAGCGCTCGGCGGCGAACACCTCCTCGCGCGGCTCGAGTGGTTCCGGTGCACGCCAGCGCAGATCTCCCACAGGGGACTGCGCATAGGGGATACCCGCAAAGATCTCCACGGTACGCGAGTCGTTGACGACGCCCTGTACGGGGCCCTCGCTGGTATCGACCTGCTCCGTCGGCCGCGGTTCACCGCCTCCCGCCGCGCGGACGTCCGCGGGCGGGTACGCGAGCACGGCTGTGCCGCACACGACGACCGCGGCGATCAGCCACGCCCCAGCCTGCAGCATCCCGCGTGCGCGCAGCAGCCACCGCGCGCTCACAGCGATCGCCAGGAGCAGCGCACCCACGAGCGCCCAGCCCCACCACGGGCTCCGATTGAGCCACAGCAATACGGCCGCGGCCGCTGTCAGGAGCAGAAGCAACACCACCTGCACCAGCGTCAGAACGAGCCTTCCTCTGTGCGGGCCGGCCGTCCGCGCGGATGCTTCCTCGGCGTTCTTCTGCATCGTCTTCTCTCCTCAGCTTCTGGCGGCTGTCCTCTGTTGCTCCCGTAGTGTTCAGAGCATCCGCAATTCAACATCGTGTTGCTGCGACAGGGTCAAGCCGGCGGGCCGTCGATCGAGGGGTTGACCATGTGCGGGGAACAGGGTTTTGAGTACCAGTAGACGAAAGTGGGAAGAGGAGAGACATGCGACCTTTCATGGACAAGGCCGTGCCCGAGGCATGGCAGGCTGCGACCGCGTTGTCGAGCGCGATACTGTCGGCGGCTGAGCAACGAGGACTGTCGAAACAGGAGTCCGAACTCATCAAGGTGCGCGCATCGCAGATCAACGGTTGCGCGTTCTGCCTGGATCTGCACTCCCGGGAGGCGAGACAGGCCGGCGTTGTGCAGCAGAAGCTGGACCTGCTGCCGGGGTGGCGGGAAGCCCGCGTGTTCGACGAGCGAGAGAGGGCGGTGCTGTCGCTGGCGGAGGCGACCACAGTGCTGCCGCTCACCGAAGAATCCATCGCCGATCTGGCTGGCGCTCGGGCGCTCCTCGGCGAGGATACCTTCGTGGCAGCGGAGTGGGTGGCCGTCGCGATCAACGCGTTCAACAGGATCTCCATCCTGAGCGAGCATCCGGTGCGCCCCCGCGATTCCGACGGTCGACTCGTGCGATGACCCATCTCGACGGGCCATTCTGACGCACGCGAGGGCATTTGGCACTTTCCTCACGGATATTGGCATTGTGGCCACTGGTACGCTCCGCTCACGCGTGCGATTCTCATAAGACCCAACCGCTCCGGTGTGAGTTGGCTACTGAGAATCGTGGTGAGGAAGACCGATATGAATGACTCGATGAAGGCGGTTGTGCTTACCCGTTTCGGAGGAACTGATGCCTTCGAGCTGCGCGATGTCGCCGTACCGCAAGTAGGGCCGCGCCAGGTGCGCGTTCGCGTGCATGCCACAGCCATCAATCCCCTCGACTACCAGATCCGTCGCGGTGACTACGAAGAGCACGTGCCCCTTCCAGCGATCACTGGGCACGACATCTCCGGCGTGGTCGAAGAGATCGGATCGCACGTCACCGAGTTCGTCGTCGGCGACGAGGTGTACTACACGCCGCGGATCTTCGGGGGTCCTGGCTCTTACGCGCAGCAGCATGTCGCCGACGTCGACCTCGTCGGAAGGAAGCCGGCGAACCTCAGCCATCTGGAGGCAGCGAGTCTCACTCTCGTAGGCGGCACGGTCTGGGAGGCGCTGGTGACGCGAGCCCAGCTTGCGGTCGGCGAGACGATCCTCGTCCAGGGAGGCACAGGCGGCGTCGGTACGATCGCGATCCAGGTGGCGAAGGCGATCGGTGCGAGAGTGATCACGACGGCACGACTCGCAGATCACGAGTTCGTGCGCTCTCTCGGCGCAGATGCGGCGATCGATCACACAGCGACGGACTACGTCAGCGCGGTGGCCGAGATGACTGACGGCAGGGGAGTCGACGTCGTTCTCGACACCATCGGCGGCGACACTCTCACCCGAAGCCCGCTGACGCTCGCAGACGGGGGACGCGTCGTCACGATCGTTGACATCGACCAGCCCCAGAACCTCGTCGAGGCGTGGGGGAAGAACGCTTCCTATCATTTCGTCTTCACACGACAGAACCGCGGAAAGCTCGATGCGCTCACAGCACTGGTCGAACGCGGTCTGGTGAAACCTGTCATCGGCGCGATTCTGCCGCTCGCGCGGATCGGTGAAGCGCACGAGCTTCTGGAGAACAGGCAGTCGTATGTGCTCCACGGCAAGATCGTGATCGATGTGGCGGGCGGGAGCATCGACCTTCCTCAGGACAGAGAGCCCGGCGAGATGAACGCTCGAACGGACGGATCACATGAGGAAGGACGAAAGTCATGACCGCATACATCGTGTTCCAGCGAGAAGCCACGAGTGACCAGCACGCCCTCGACCGTTACGCGGCGCGTGCTGACGGCACGTTCGCAGGCCGAGATGTGCGGGCCCTTGTCGACTACGGCACACTCGAGGTGCTCGAAGGCTCTGCGGTCGAAGGCGTCGTCGTCCTGGAGTTCCCAGACGCGGCGGCGGCGAAGGCGTGGTACTTCAGCGAGCAGTATCAGGAAGTGGCCAAGGACCGCTTCCGCGGCTCGACCTACCGGGCAGTGCTTGTTGAGGGAGTGCACGAGTAGGCAGGAGCAGGCGTCCGGTCCGCGATGGCCGGACGTCAACTTCGCCCGGAGAACGTGGCGCGGTATTCCGAAGGCGACACATCCAGGAGACGGCGGAAATGCAGTCGAAGATTCGAACCGGTGCCCAGGCCGACCTCGTCGGCGATCTGGTCCACCGACAGGTCGGTGCTCTCCAGGCGGTCGCGGGCACCATCGATGCGCGCCCGCAGTATCCACTGCAACGGTGTGCTGCCCGTCTCCTCGGTGAACCGGCGCAGAAACGTTCGTCGCGACATTCGGGCGTGGGCAGCCAGCTCGGCGATGGTGATCTGCTGATCGAGTCGTCCCAAGATCCACTCGCGCGTCGCGGCGAGGGAATCGCCCTGCGCTGCCGACGTCGTCTTCGGCAGGTATTGGGCCTGGCCTCCGGTGCGGTAGGGAGCGGTGACCAGTCCACGCGCGATGTCGTTCGCGGCGCTCACGCCGAGGTCGCGGCGAACGATGTGCAGGCAGAGGTCGAGGCCTGCAGCGGCGCCGGCCGAGGTGAGAATGGCGCCCTCGTCAACGAAGAGCACGTTCGGTTCAACCGTGATCTGCGGATGCTGTTTGGCGAGTTGTTCCGCCGCGTCCCAGTGGGTTGTCGCTCGCAGTCCGTCGAGAAGACCCGCGTCTGCGAGTGCGAAGGCGCCGTAGCAGATCGATGCGATTCGCGTACCGCGAGACGCCGCTTTGCGCAGTTCTTCGCACACTTCATCGGGCAGTGGCCTTCCTGGCGGGGCGTAGCCCGGGATGATGATCGTGTCTGCGTCGGCGAGCGCTTCCAAGCCCCTGGGCACCGCGAAGCCGAATCGCCCGTCGGCCTGCACCGTTCCGGCTGTGACCGCGCAGGTCGACACCTCGTAGGGAAATCCCGTCTCCGGATGGAACACTTCGGTCGGGATCCCGACGTCCAGCGGACGTGCGCCATCGAGCACGAGAACCATGACTTGATGCGGTCGCTTCATCCCCGACTCCGCTCCGGTCAGCGCGCGCCGACTCGGTCGAGATTCTTCCACAGTCGGAGACAGGGAGGTGCGAGACCGCAAAGACTAGGTGACTTCCACCGATGCGAATCGGGCACAAAGGATGCGATCCTGTCGTCATCAGCCCGACCGTTCACAAGCCCGACCGTTCACAACGGTCCCGACCATAGGAAATGACGCATGAGCGAATACCCGGCCATCACGAGGATTCGTCCGATCTCGGCTTCTTCTGCCGCATCGGAGCGGAAGGCTCCCCGTGGCTTGAGCGCGAATCCCGTTTCCGCGGAGAGCGGCGCCAGTGCGGCCATCGCGCTGGGCGCCCTGATCGTCGGTCTTGGGGTCAACGGTGTAGCACCGCGACGCAACTGACGGAGAGGCACATCATGGCATGGAGTACGAGCGAGATCGCGGACATGGCGTCTACGACTGTGAATACCGTCCGCCACTATCACCGTCTCGGGCTTCTCGACGAGCCAGAGCGCAGATTCAACGGTTACAAGCAGTACGGGGTGCGTCATCTCGTGCGATTGCTTCAGATCCGGCGGCTCGTTGAACTGGGGCTGCCTTTGGGGCGGATCGGCGCGGTGAGCGCCGACGGTGAGGGTCACCAGGACGTGCTGCGCGGGCTGGATGCTGAGTTGGTGGCGGGCATCGAGCGGCTCGAGCACGCGCGGGCTGAGCTCGCCGCAATCCTGCGAGAGGACGCACCCGCCGATGCGCCCGCAGGGTTTGAATCTTTGGCTTCCCGGCTACCGGAGTCCGATCGCTCGCTCTTGCACATCTCCGGACAACTCTATGACGCGCAGGCCATGGCTGACCTGCGGCGCATGATGGAGACCGACGAGATCGTCGGGCGCTTCGCCGCGCAGATCGACCGACTGCCGCCGGACGCCGATGAGTCGAGTCGCGAGCGCCTTGCGCAGTCTCTCGCGCCGATCTTCGCGCAGAATCTGATTGAGTATCCCTGGCTCCAGAACCAGTCAGAGCATCTGTCGAGGAGTGAGAGCGTCGTGCGGCAGACGCTCTCAGAGGCGGTCGCCGAGTTCTACAATCCGGCTCAGCGGGACGTGCTCATCCGGGCCAGTCAGATCGCGTGCGACCTGCTTGAGGCGCGGATCGACGCGACAGGTGTGGATCAGTCAGAGACCCCTGTGCTCGCGCGCTGACCCACCGCGTTGCGCCCGACGGCGGAGTGCGCGGCTCGGGCTCTCTGCACCGTCAGCGCCCGCGCTCTTCGCTGATCGAATTGGCTCCATCGATCGTGATGAGCTGGCCAGTGATATACGACGCGCCCTCGCCGGCGAGGGACGCGATCACGTAGGCCACTTCGTCTGCGGTGCCCGATCGGCCGACGGGTGTGGCAGCGCCCATCCGTCGTTCGCGATTGGAGGCTGATGCGGTGTCGATCCACCCGGGGGCGACGGCGTTCACCGTGATACCGAATGGCGCAGTGTCGAGTGCCGTTGACCGCGTGAGCCCGAGGATGCCGGCCTTCGCCGCGTGGTAGGCATCGTCGCCCCCGTACGCTGCGACCGGCCCCGACACCGATGAAACGTTGACGATTCGGCCGTAGCCGGCGGCCTGCATGAGGCCGACCACCATGCGGGTCATCAAAAAGGTCGTGGTCAGGTTCCGCTCGAGCGAGGCGTGCCAGTGGTCGATGAACGTGCCCCGGATCGCGCCGGAGGTGTACGTGTCGGATACCGCCGTCATACCGGCGTTGTTGACGAGGATGTCCACGCGGCCGAACGAGTCCGACGCGCGCGCGACGACTGCCTCCACGCCGGCTTGCTCGGTGAGGTCGGCGACGACTCCTTCCGCCTGGATTCCGACGTTGCGCAGTTCTGAGACCCGCTGGAAGATGCGATCCGTCGTCGACGTGATCACGACTCGACTCCCGGCGTTACCGAGAAGGCGGGCCGCCGCGAATCCGATGCCCTGTGTACTCCCCGCGCCCGTGACGATGGCGACGCGCTGATCTGGCGTGGTCATGACGAACTCCTCCTCAGCTTCGTTGACGCCCGTGTGGCGTCGATATGCCGATTCAAAGCCCTGTTGTCGCCACAGGCTCAACTGATCTCGCCGAATCGGTCGAGTGATTTCACCGATGCCGTTATCGTTCGCGGATTCTCTTGACCGTGTGGTTGGCACACGGTCTTTACTCGGTTGGTATATCGCGATCTCGGGCATCCGAGAGAGCACCCATGTCCGATTTGCACGGAGGGCGCCATGCACGCTGACCTCGGGGAGTTCCTGCTCGCCATTGCGGGAGTCGCGGGCACCCTCCTCGGTACCTTCATCGTCGGGGTCTTCTTCTATCTCGACCTTGCCCACTACCGCTCGTCCACCAGCAGGACGACCCCGAAAGATCGATACATGCGCGCCGCCGTGAGGTGGGTGTTCGTCGCCTACTCGATTCCGCTGCTGCTACCGCTTGTCCTCGTCTTCGCAGATCCGATTTGGGGCGCAATGACTTTCGTCGCGCTCAGCGCGATGCTGCTCGCCGCAACGGTCGGAACTGTTCGCCGGATCGTGACGCGGGGCGGCGCGGGCTCATCGTTCCCTCTCATTCTGAACGAATGGATCACGACCTTCGCGGTTCTCCTCGCGTTCGCCCTGCCTTGGCTCATCGCCGGATGGATTCCGTCGCCCTCCGCGTACATCCCCTCGCTGGTCATCATGATCACCGCGAGCTTCGCAAGCACTGCCGCCCTGGTGATGAGCGAATTCGACGCGACGTTTGTGACGGCTTCGTCACCGGATGATCCGGTCGTTGAACCCGGCGCGGTGTCCGCTGCACTCCCGAAAGATTCGCACCGCCCCCTCTGAAAGGACCAAACCAAATGCCCAACGTCGCTGAGAACATCGTCAAGACTCTGCACGCCAACGGGGTCGACCGCGTCTACGGCCTCCCCGGAGATTCCCTGAACGGCTTCACGGATGCCTTACGCAAGAACGGCACGATCCGATGGGTGCACGTGCGGCACGAGGAATCCGCTGCCTTCGCGGCGGCGGCGGATGCGGCGACGACGGGACAGCTCGCGGTCGCCGCCGGATCTTGCGGACCGGGGAACCTCCACCTGATCAACGGCCTGTACGACGCGAACCGCTCACGCGTGCCCGTACTCGCGATCGCCGCGCACATCCCCACGAGCGAGATCGGCACCGGATACTTTCAGGAGACCCACCCGCAGGAGCTCTTCCGTGAGTGCAGCGTCTATGTCGAGTACGTCGCCGATCCCCGCCAGATGCCGCGCCTGCTTGAGATCGCGATGCGTGCGGCGATCGAGGAGCGCGGCGTCGCCGTGCTGGTGATTCCCGGGGACGTCGCGCTGGCCGAGGTCGCCGATGATCGCGCCGTCCTGATCGAGCGAACCCGTCCCGTGGTCGTGCCCAGTGGTGTCGAGCTCGAACGCGCCGCGACTCTGCTGAACGAGGCCCAGAGCGTGACGATTCTCGCTGGTGCCGGTGTAGAGGGTGCGCACGACGAGGTCATCGCGCTGGCTGACCGCCTGGGCGCGCCGATCGTGCACGCACTGCGCGGCAAGGAGTTCATCGAGTACGACAACCCCTTCGATGTCGGGATGACCGGCCTGCTCGGCTTCGCCTCGGGATATCGGGCCATGGAGATGGCGGATGCCCTGCTGGTGCTCGGTAGTGACTTTCCGTACGAGCAGTTCTATCCTGCTCGCGCGACGACCATCCAGGTCGACATCCGTGGCTCGCAGCTGGGCAAGCGGCATCCGCTCGATCTTGGTCTCGTCGGGGACGTCAGAGCGACGGCCGACGCGCTCCTGCCGCGGCTTGCCGAGAAAGACCGTGGACACCTCGACGACGCCACCGCTCACTATCGAAAGACGCGGCTGAAGCTCGACGACCTCGCGTTCCCCACGAAAAACGGCCGAGCCATACATCCGCAGTATCTCGCCCGGCTCCTGGACGAGCAGGCTGCCGACGACGCGATCTTCACCGCAGACGTCGGCTCGCCCACCGTATGGGCGGCAAGATACCTCTCCATGACCGAAGGGCGGCGACTGATCGGCTCCTTCACACACGGTTCCATGGCAAATGCGCTCATGCACGGAATCGGCGCGCAGGTGGCACATCCGGACCGCCAAGTCGTCGCGCTCGCAGGTGACGGGGGCCTCTCGATGATGCTGGGCGAGCTGCTCACTCTCACGCAGAATCGTCTGCCGGTCAAGACGATCGTGGTGAACAACTCGTCGCTCAACTTCATCGAGCTCGAGATGAAGGCAGCGGGCCTGATGCCATACGGTACCGGGCTCGTGAATCCCAGTTTCGCGGCGATCGCCGAGGCCATGGGCATCTTCGCGCGCCGGGTGGAGAACAGCGAGGATCTCCCTGATGCCGTGCGTGAGGTGCTCGCCTACGACGGTCCGGCTCTGCTGGACGTCGTGACCGAGCGGCAGGAGTTGTCGATGCCTCCAGCTGTCGAGGCCGCGCAAGTGAAGGGTTTTGCACTGTATGCGATCCGCACGGTCATGTCAGGTCGAGGTGACGAGCTGATCGACTTGGCGCGGGCGAACTGGCGCCTGCTGTTCTGAGTAGTCACCCATCAACCCTCAACTGTGGTGCTGCGCCCCATACGCCCGAGGTGAGTGTGTGCGAAGTCGTGGAGTTTGAGCCCATACCCGAGCGCTCGATCGACGGCGACGTGGAATGCCCAGCTGGCAGCCACGAGCGCGAGCAAGGGAAGATCTTGACCGCCCAACACGAAGGCGGCGTAAACGATCATCAAGATCGCCGGCCCGGTGTAGTTGTGCACCGCGTTGTAGAGGCGAGCGCCCAAGAGTGGGCTGCCCACATAGCCGAGGGCGGAGAGGTCGAAGAACAGGAACGCTGCGACCAGCCACCACCATGGCTGGCCTGCGGCGATGACGACGATGACGATGGCAGCGGCGATGGCGCCGTTCTCGAGGCGCTGGACGGTCGCGACGCTCTTGCCGTAAGTGTGCTGGCTCATGCTTCTATCTCACACCCTGTTCCTAGGACGCAGTCAACGCACCTGGGAGGAGAACCTTGCACGGAGGGATGTGCCTAGAATCGACCAGATGGTCAGTTGGGCCGAATGACGATAGGGGATCTATGGCAGAGCCGCAGAGACGCAACACCGAGCGCACCCGCCGAGCGGTGCTCGACGCAGCGGTGCACGCGATCCTCGAGCGCGGGACGGGTGTGACGCTTGCAGAGATCGCTGAGAGCGCCGGGGTATCGAAGAGCGGTCTGATTCACCATTTCGGAAACCGGGACCAACTCTTCATCGACGTGGTGAAAGACATGTCTGAGCAACTCCGAGCGACGGTCGTCGCCGAGCTCGACCTGTCGGAGAATCACCCCGGGAAGATGCTGCGCGCCTACGTTCGTGCACTCTGCAAAGGGGGTGCCGAAGCAGCAGCGGCGCGCGACTTCGCCTCTGCGGCGAATTGGAACGGGCTGTACGCGATTCCGGCGATCGCCGCTCTCCTTGAGGAGCACGACGCATGGTGGGGCGAACAGTTCGCAGCTGACGGGCTCAGTACCGAGCGCATCCAGATCGTTCGCCGTGCGGCAGAGGGTGTTGTCGCCGCAGCCCTGCAGGGTGGCGAGGATGAATCGAGCATCGCGACGGCCCGCCGCCTGCTACTGGAGTTGGCCACGCAAGGCTCCTTCGGCCAGCCACTCTGAGAACCGGAGGCGATGCTTGCCCCTGTTCCTACGACATAGCGTGGACTGAGGGCCCGCCGAGAAAGGTGAAGAGATGCCATCGCAGTCGAAGGCCGAGGGCGCACGCGGCATGAGCGATCTTTCGAGGGTGAACTGGAGCTCATTGATCTCCAGCGTCATCGGGGCGGGAGCAGCGGCGCTGTTCTTCGCCGTCCGCGACCACCCGGCTGCTCGCGAGCTGTCGTCCGTGCTCATCGCTTTCTACCTGGTCGCGTGGCCGGTATTCGTGGCGGTCTATCTGACATGGACGCACCGCGCGTATGCGCGTCGAGGCTCGCGAGCGCTCGCCTCTGCGGCACGGCGGGAGACACAGGCTCTTCGACGCCCCTGGATGCAGGTGGCGGGAAGCGGCGGCGCATCGAACTGGGCGCTCATGGGCGCTCTTGTCGCGGTGGCAGTGACGATCGTCGTCGCACAGAACGCCGCCTTCCGCAGCGAGTGGCTGTTCGTGCTGCTCGTGCTGCTGACAGTGGCCAGTTCATGGGCGCTCATGGTGTACTCGTTCGCGCTCGAGTATCTGCGACTGGCGCGTGGGGACGGTGGCGCCGAACCAGGCATCGTCCTCGCGGTCAAGGGGCCGCCGCGATTCTCGGACTATCTGACACTCGCGATCCTGCTCTCGACCATGGCGGCGACCGTCTCGGCCACGATCAGGTCGCGCCGAGCGTGGACGCTGGTTCGGGTCAACGTGCTCTTCGCCTTCACGTTCAACACGGTGATCGTCGCGATGATGGTGTCGCTGCTGTTCGCCGGTGTGCTCGGTTGACCGTGCGATCGGCAGGCCAGCCGTGTCTATGGTGACAGAGATCAGGACAGCCTGATTCCTCTCAGCTCGCGACGAGATCCGATCCCGAGCTTTCGGTAGATGCTGCGCAGATGGGCCTCGATCGTGCGAGGGCTCAGGAACAGCTGGGCGCCCACTTCCCTGGAGGTGGCGCCCGTGGCCACCTGCCTCGCGACCTGCAACTCCTGCGCCGTGAGCTCGCCGGGTGACGGCGATGTGCGACGGCGGGGGTACTCGCCGGTCGCCCGAAGCTCCTTCGCCGCTCGCGTGGCGAAGGCGTCAGCGCCGATGCGCGTGAGGAGGTCGTGCGCTACCCGAAGTTCGTCTCTGGCCTCCTGCCGACGCCCCGCTCGGCGCAGCCATTCCCCGTACACGAGGTGGGCCCGCGCCGCTTCACCGGTCAGTCGCGAGGCCTCAAGATACTCGATCGCGGCGCGATAGTGATGCTCAGCCGAGTCACCGGACAGCGTCAGCGCACGCGAACGCGCTTCCAGACCACGAGCCCATGGAGTGTCGCACGCCTCCGCACGGGTGCTCAGCTCGTCAAGGGCCAAGGCGGCGCTATGAGGATCGCCGGCTCGCGTCGCCGCCTCGATCAGCTCGGCCAGGCCGACGCTGCTCAGCGACAAGGCGACACACGCGCACGTGATCGTCGCCGCTCGCTGCGCCTTCTCGTACTCGCCTAGGGCGTTGTGCACGACAGCGGTCGCGTATGCCGCCAGCGCGACCTCCGCTCCTTCCGGAGGGTGACCCGGATCCTGCAACGTGAGCGCCTGCAACCTGGCAACGGTCTCAGCGTCGCCTCTCCAGGCGGAGACGATGGTCTCTGCGTGGCGCATCGGCACTCCGCCCGTCGATTCCGCGATCGCGATCGACCGGCCAGCCATCTCTCCGGCCCGCGTGAGCTCGCCGCCGAGCGCCAGGATGTTGGCGTGGAAGTTGAGCGCAGTGGCGAGTCCTGTCAGAGCGCCGTCAGCTCGTGCGGATCGGACGTTCGCCTCTGCGAGACGATAGGCGAGGTCGTCGTCGAGGATGCCGACAGCGGTGCGGGCAGCCAGCCAGAGCCAGGACCGATAGTGCGGCGTCTGCGCTTCGGCGAGGTCGGCATCGCACAGCGAGCGCAGTGCGTCGCGGAGCGGCGGAACGCCGTCGGCGAATCCTCGGATCATCGTTGCAGACAGCGCGAAGAGCAGTCGATCAACCGGTCGGTCAGCATGCGCGAGTGAGGAGTCTGCGAGGGCTGCCTCGGCGACGGTTCGAAACGTCGGACCACCGAGCACGAGCGCCGCATCGAGGGCGCGGAGATGCGTCTGGTGAGCGAGGTCGGGATCGAACGACGCCATGTCGCGTGCGACGCGCAGAAGCATTTCGGGGACGTTCTGTTCTCGACTCAGGTGAAAGGCGATCTGCGCCCGCAGCAAGGCCATGCGTGCACGCTGGAAGTCATCGAGCGGTCCTGCTTCGGCTGTTATGAGCAGGTCGAGCGCGGTGCCAGGTGCGCCGGATTCATGCACGGCATGCGCCGCCTCGAGGACGCGTCCTGCTCGAATCTTCGGGTCCGGCGTCAACTGCGTCGCTCGCAGCATGAACGCTCCGGCGGCCGCATAGCCTCCGCGTGCTCTGGCACGAGTGGCCGATCGTTCCAACTCGCCCGCGACATGCTCGTCGACCCCGGAGGTCGCCTGCGCCGCATGCCAGGCGAGTCGGTCCGGCTCTGATGCCGAGTCGGTGACAGCTGCCAGGACGGCGTGTGCTCGCCGGCGATCGTCCGGGTCCGCCATGCGGTAGACGGCCGATCGAGCGAGGGGATGCCGGAAGCGCACCCGGGTACCGACCTCCATCAAGCCCACCGACTCTGCGGGGGCGGCCGAGTCGCGGGCGATGCCGTGATGATCGGCGGCGCGTTGGAGCAGGGCGGGGTCGCCGGTCGGGTCGGCGGCGGCGAGCAACAGCAGCATCTGGCTGTCCTCGGGGAGTCCGTGCACCCGATTGCGGTATTCCGTCTGCACGCGGATGGAGACGTCCGAGAGATCGGGTTCCTGAAACCCGCCCGCGAACCGGACCGGCGGTGTGTGAGAAGGAAGCTCGACCAAGGCGAGGGGGTTGCCGCGAGATTCTGCGATGATGCGCTCGCGGACTTGGTCGTCCAGGGGTGCCGGGACCACCGAGTCGAGCAGCAGTCTGGCATCCGCATCACCGAGTCTTCTCAACTGCAGCTCAGGCAGGCCGGCGAAGACCGCTCCTCCTGCCTCGCCGTCGCGAACACCGAACACCATGGCCACCCGCTCGGCCCCGATCCGGCGTGCGACGAAAGCGAGAACTTCGGCCGATGCGGGGTCGAGCCACTGGGCGTCATCGACGAGACACAGCAGGCCGTTCCTCTCGGCCGCCTCGGAAATCAGCCCGAGAGTCGCCAAGCCCACCAGGAACCTGTCGGGTGCGGAACCGGCATCGCGACCGAGCGCGACACTGAGAGCCGACTGCTGCGGTTCGGGCAGTGCGGACATCTGATCCAAGAGCGGCGCACACAGCTGATGAAGGCCCGCATAGGCGAACTGCGTCTCGGCCTCGATACCGGTCGACGTCTCTATGAGAAAGCCGAGGTCCTCGGCCTTCTCCTGCAGGAGTTCCAGGACCGCCGTCTTACCAATGCCGGCCTCACCGCGCAACACAAGCGCCCCGCTGCGCCCGGCTCTCGCCTCGCTCAGCAGTTGCTCGCCCCGGCGACACTCGCCGTGCCGGCCCAAAAGCAACGGACCGTCTCCTTCCGCTCGGCAACGACCCTAAGAACTGTGTGCTTACAACAGCCATTATGACCGGTTCGACGCCAGCCGGCTCTGAAATCTCTTGACCGGCCGTGCACATGACCGCTTGAATCGCTTGACCCTGTTGCGACCACAGGGTATTTGCTGATCCCAGCGGCCGACACTCTGCAGGCCGGAGATGAAAGGAACCGTTCATGGGCTACATCGCCGTCGGGGACGAGAACAGTACCCCGATCCATCTCTACTACGAAGACCACGGGGCCGGGCAGCCGGTCGTGCTCATCCACGGGTATCCGCTGAACGGGCACAGCTGGGAGAAGCAGACGCGTGCACTGCTCTCGGCGGGATACCGCGTGATCACATACGACCGCCGGGGGTTCGGGCAGTCGTCGAAAGTCAGCACCGGCTACGACTACGACACCTTCGCCGCTGATCTGAGAGTCGTTCTGGACACTCTCGATCTGCACGACGTCGTCCTCGTCGGATTCTCGATGGGTACAGGGGAGCTCGCCCGCTACGTCGCCAACCATGGCCACGAGAGGATCGCCAAGCTCGCATTCCTCGCTTCCCTCGAGCCGTTTCTCGTTCAGCGCGACGACAATGCGGAGGGTGTTCCGCAGAGCGTGTTCGACGGGATCGAGGCCGCTGCGAAGGAGGACAGGTATGCGTGGTTCACCGACTTCTACCAGAACTTCTACAACCTTGAGGAGAACCTCGGCTCACGCATCAGTCAGCAGGTCGTCGACGCGAACTGGAATCTCGCTGTCACCAGCGCCCCTGTCGCGGCCTACGCCGTCGTAGCGTCCTGGATCGAGGACTTCCGCGGTGATGTCGAGGCCGTTCGCGCCGCTGACAAGCCGACTCTCATCCTGCACGGTACGAAAGACAACATCCTTCCCATCGATGCCACAGCTCGCCGCTTCCGAGAGGCCGTGCCCGGCGCCGACTACGTCGAGATCGAAGACGCCCCCCACGGTCTGCTCTGGACGCACGCGGACGACGTCAACAGGGCACTGGTAGCCTTCCTCGCCCAGTGATCGACAAGAGCAGCAAAGGAGACTTTCGTGGCGTGGAGCACTCGCGAACTCGCGGAACGGGCCGGGACGACGGTGAACACGATCCGTCACTACCATCGGCTCGGACTGCTCGAGGAGCCGGAACGCGAGTACAACGGCTACAAGCAGTACGAGGTGCATCATCTCGTGAGTCTGTTGCGCATCCGCCGTCTCGCCGATCTCGGCGTGCCCCTCTCTCAGATCCGCGCCGTTCGGGCGGGCGCTGACAGCACACCGCAGACGCTGCGTGAACTCGACGCCGAGCTCGAGGAGAGCATCCGCAGGTTGGAGAAGGCGCGAGCCGATATCGCCGTCGTCCTGCGTGATGAGGTTCCGGCAGACACACCGGCAGGGTTCGGAGCTGTGGCGGGCAGACTGTCGGAGACGGACACGTCCATCGTTCACATCTATACGCAGCTGTACGACGAGGCGGCGCTCGCCGACATCCAGAAGATCGCTGAGGATGTCGAGGACGTGGCGGTCGACCTCGACCGGCTGCCAGCCGATGCCGATGAGGAGACGAGGCGCTTGCTCGTTCCTCGGCTCGCCAAGAGTCTGGCGCGCAATCTCATCGACTACCCGTGGTTGAACGATCCGGCCACGCACCTCTCCAAGAGCGGCTACGTCACCTCACAGACGATGATCGAAGCGATCCACGAGCTGTACAACCCCGCGCAACTCGACGTGCTCGGGCGCGCGCACGAGGCCGCACGAGAGATCGTGCAGACGCTTCAGGACTCAGGGGAGGGCACGGAAATCGGAGCTACTTGACCTTGTGCAGGGCACACAGTGGAGACTGCGGTCGCAGGATTCGTCTGCAAGCACGAGAAAGGTGTGCAGAGTATGACCGATGAACAACGTGAGCCCGGCGTCTCCTCCAAGGAGAGCGCAGGTGGCCCTGTGGGTGGCGAGCAGACGCTCGCCGAGGATCTTCTCCTCGTGCTCTTCCAACCGCAATCCGGCACGATCGCCGGCGAGGGGACTCTCTTTTACGTCCTCGCCGGTGCGATTCTCGCCGACCTCGGCCTCGGCGCACATGTACGGACCGGGACGGGACGGCTGGGTGGTCTGACGGTCGAGGCCGTGGTCGACAACCCGCCCTCTGATCACCTGTTGCGCGCCACTTGGGAGTACGTGGCCGACAAGCCTCGAGGCGTGCAGACCGTTCTGGCTGCGACCGGGCCCGCGCTGCGCGAGCCGTTGCTGGACAGGTTGATCGAGCGCGGCGAGCTGCGTCGCCGCGCGCACCGGTCGCTCGGCTTCATTCCCTCTTCGGTCATCGAGGAGGGAGATAGCGCGCGCCGAAGGATATTGATCGCCGACATCCGGGCTGTGCTCGTCGACGGAGCCGAGCCCACATCCCGGACCGCCGCGCTCGCCGCGCTCCTCTACGGCAGCGGCACGCTCCCGCAGTTCGACCGCGAGATCCCATGGACTTCGTCCGTGATCACGCGGGCCGAGGAACTCAAAGACGGAAACTGGGGTGCAGGCGCGGCCGCGAAGGCCGTTGCTCGCAGCGTCACCTCCCTCATCGTCAGCAACGTCGTCGTCGCCGCCGCCGTCCTGCCCCGCAACTAGTACGGCGGGCTCATCTCGGTGGGCGCGGGCCATCTCCCGGCCCGTTTCAACGCTTTCGTCACCGCCTCCAGCCGCCGATTTGACTCTGTTCTGAGAACACAGCTTCTAATGGGTCACACATAGCGAACAAGTGAAGAACTTCTGGAAAGGAAGTAGAAAAGTGAACCCGATCGAACAGCTCATACGAGGCTTTCAAGACCTCGTGGCGCATGTGCCCGAACTGGTACAGCCGTTCGTCGTCATGCTCGCAGGGGCGGTCCCGTTCGTCGAGGGTGAACTCGCGGCGATGGTCGGCGTCATCGGAGGGATCAACCCGATCGTGGCGGGGGTCGCGGCGGCCATCGGTAACTTCGTCAGCGTGCTCCTCGTCGTTCTTGCGACCTCCCGCGCACGCACTGCAGTGACCGACCGTCGAGCAGCGCGAGTGATGGCGACCGCAGGGGCAGTCGGCTCCGCAGAGGAATTCGCCGCTGAGAAGCCGGAGTCGAAGGGTCGCGCGAAGTTCAAGCGCTGGCTTGTCCGATTCGGTGTTCCTGGCGCCAGTATCCTCGGTCCGCTGGCGATCCCGACGCAGTTCACGTCGGCCATTCTCGTCGCCGGAGGCACGCCCCGCGCGTGGGTTCTGCTGTGGCAGGCAGTGGCCATCGTCATCTGGACCACCGTCGGTACGGTGTCGATCTGGGCGGCGCTGACCTTCCTCGTCGGTGTGTGAGCTGACCTTAGGTTCGTCCCGCTCGGCGTGCTGATGACATCGCTTGCGTTCGTCAGCACGCCGAGCACCGCGTTCTGGTGCGGAGTCGGTGTCATGAAGGGGTCAGACGGCCGGGGGCGGTGTGGCCCAGCCGATAGACTGCCGGGGTGGTGAACGAAAAGATCCAGGGCAAGGTTTATCCGCCCGCACCCCCGTACTTGGTCGGACGGGAAAAAGTGCGCGAGTTCGCTCGCGCTGTATTCAGTGAAGCGCCGTTGCATCACGATATCGAAGCTGCAAAGGCTGCAGGTTACGCCGATATCATCGCCCCGCCGACGTTCCCGATTGTGTTGCAGACTTCTCTGTTGCCCAACATCCTCGGTGACCCTGAAGCTGATATCGCTCTTGACCGTATCGTGCACGGCGAGCAGCGTTTCAGCTACACGAGACCTGTCGTCGCCGGGGACGAATTGACTGCGACGATGCGAATCGTGTCGGTCAGGCAGGCCGGCGGCCACACCATGCTCACGTCTTCAACCGACGTCGTCGATGCGCGAGGAGAGCACGTGGTGACGACTACTTCCACCCTCGTGGTCCGAGGCGATGCAACGTGAGTGATCCGCTGTTCGAGAGCCTTTCGGTCGGACAAGTCGTCGCAGAGCGTGAACTGCACTTCTCTCGCGACAGACTTCTGCGCTACGCGGGCGCATCGGGTGATTTCAATCCCATTCACTATCGAGATGATGTGGCGCAGTCCGTCGGTTTGCCTGGTGTGCTCGCGCACGGGATGTTGACAATGGGCGCGGCTGTTTCCCCGGTTGCCGAGTGGCTCGGCGACCGTGGCTATATCGCTGACTACCAGGTTCGATTCACCAGGCCGATACCAGTCGATGCGAGCGATGGTGCAGCGATCAGCGTCACGGCGACTGTGGCCGCGACCGATGCTGCAGCCCGCACGGCTCGCATCGACCTCACAGTGGTGTTCGCCGAGCAGACAGTGCTCGGTAAGAGTCAGCTGTCGGTGGCTTTCGCCTGAGCTGCGGCTTTGCGGGGGCCGGCCGGCCCCTATTTGATCGCCAGTGCGTTGGCCGGTGAGCCGACGCCGCCTGGGACGTTCAGCGGTGCCGAAGTGAGGAAAGACTCGTAGCGGCCATCGGCCTCAGAGTGCGCCGCAAGAGCTTCCAGATCCCAGAGTTCGCCGATCGGAATGCCGAGGCGGGCGAGGATGCGGGCGTGCAGCGTTTTCGGTCCAGGGGGCATCGGCTCGAAGCCGAACGTATCGTTGGCGAACGCGCTCACACCCCAATCCCAGAGATACTCGGCCATCTCGTCGCTCGCATCGATTCCCGGTCCGACGAGACTCTGCCGCACCTGGGCCTGCTCCTCTGCGGTGGCGGAGTTATAGGAACTCATCCATCCGGTGCGAACTAGCAGGATGTCGCCTGATCGTTGCTCGATGCCTGCTTCCGCGCGAACGGCTTCGAGATCGTCGACGGTGATGGCTGTTCGGGACAGCCAATCGAAATCCCTGTCATTGCGCTGGCAATAGCGGGCGAAGTCGAGAAGAACTGCACGTCCGGCGATGCCCTTGCGAGCCCAGACATCGATCCCGAGCTCCTCGGGCGGCAGGTGGTTGTAGAAGCCGACCTCGGGGTCTCGGAAATGCGTGAAACCGTCCCACTGGGTCGACGCTTGAGGGTAAAAGCTGTCCAAGTAGTCATCCCTGTTGCCCATCGGGGTCTGGAACACAGTGTGCTGGACCGGCTTTCGGGAGAAAAACGGCGGGTCCGGCCAGTTGAGCGGAGCGTTCAAGCTGAAGAGCTCTCCCGACACGATCAGCCGTGCGGCGGCCGCGATGGCTTCCGGCGTCTGCTTGTTCAACGATCCGAGTGCATCCTTGGGCCCGAAGAATCCGTGCGCATCTCTGTTCGGCAGATCTTGGTATCGCAACGTCGCTCCTTCACCGCTCCAGCGCGGGTAATAGACTACAAAACCAACTTTTATAACAATAATTATAGGTAAACTGCACGGCGAATACAAAGGAGTACGGCACCATGACGAATCTTCAGCGACCACGGCAGGTCGCAGCGGTCAAGCCGCACCACGAACTCGGGTATCGACGCTCATCCTTCGGCGACTCGGAGGTGAGGGGAGCATGAGCGCCATCACCGGCGCGCAGGCAGGCTCCAGCGTGATCGTCGAGCGCATCGACAGCGCACTCGTCGTGACTATCAACAGGCCAGAAGTGCGAAACGCGGTCAACAGTGAGGTCGCCACTCTCATCGGTGAGGCGCTGGAGGAACTCGAGCGCGACGACGATCTGCGATCGCTCATCCTTACGGGGTCCGGCGACTTGGCGTTCTGTGCAGGCGCAGATCTTGGGGCCGTCAGCAGGGGGGAGAGCATCAACGTCCCTGGGCACGAGGAGTGGAGCTTCGGCGGGTTCGTGAACCATCCCACTCGTAAGCCGACGATCGCGGCTGTGAACGGTGCAGCCATCGGAGGCGGGCTCGAGATGGTACTCGCCAGCGATCTCGTCGTGGCTACCGCGAGCGCGAAGTTCGCTCTCTCCGAGGTGCGTCGAGGAGTCGTCGCAGGAGGCGGAGGAGCGTTCCGTCTGCCGCGCAGAATCCCGCCCATCGTGGCCATGGAGATGCTGCTGACGGGCTCTGCGATCACAGCCGAACGTGCTGCGGAACTGCATCTCGTCAATCGCGTCGTCGACGACCGCGACGACCTGCTGGCGGGAGCCCTCGGCCTTGCTGCGGCGATCGCTGAGGGGGCGCCGCTTTCAGTGGAGGCGCACAAGCGCATCGCGCTCGGAATGGAGAGCGACGGCCGCGTGGACGCGGAGGAGGCCCACTGGCGATTGAGCAGAGAAGCGGTGCTGCGTGCTCGAGCTTCGAACGATGCTCGTGAAGGTGCGAGGGCGTTTCTCGAGAAGCGCAAACCGAAATGGACCGGCCGATGAGGCCCTTGAATTGTGGCGCCTTGCGCCCGTGGAAATTATGAGGAGGTCGCTGTGAGGGTGATCGCGACAATAACGGCCAATACAAGCGACGAACGCGACGAGCTCTCGGGTTACATCGCTGCGGGCGCCGAAGGAGTGCGCAACGAGGACGGTTGCAGGTCCTATGAGGTCTTCACCAGCGGCTCCCGTCGAATCGTACTCATCGAGGACTGGGTCGATTCCGATGCGCTCGGTCTGCATGCCCGCAGTGCGCAGTTTCGCAACTTGATGGCTCGGTTGGAAGAGCTGAAGGTCGCGCAATCGCTGCAGGTGCTTCCCCTGACTCCAGTGGGTTGACGGCACGGGCGATCGCTGGCGCGATGGGCCGGAACGCAGGCGAGGATGGCTCCCGTTGTGGTGAGTGTCCCCGGCTTGTAAAAAGCGCAGGAATCTAATTATAGTTATAATTGCATTTAACGGAACGAAGGAGTGCCCGTGGCAACCAACTCGACATTCGATATGAGCCAGGTCGACAGCATCCTCGAGCATGCTCGACCGAACATTCTTCGAATGGCTCTCTATCAGTCGACGAAGGATCCTGAGCTCAAAGAGATGCAGTTGAGCAAGGTTCCGCTTCGCGGCGGAGCCTTCTTCGGATACGAACTCAGTGACGACGACGCTCGGAAGGTGCGGGCCAAGGCTCGCGACTATCTCATAAGCGGCGACGCACGCGACAATTCGTTGCCCGCCGATGACGAGCTCCGAGAGATGATGCACCTTCTGACCGGTGAAGAGGTGACGGACGAACTGTTCGACTTCGGCCGGGAGGAACTCGCGCTCGCCGACTTCTCGCGCAAAGCGGATTGGACCGGTGAGAAGCCGTCGATTCCGGACGGCTTCGAGGTCGCGGTGATCGGTGCCGGTGCAAGTGGTGTGGTGGCCGGCGTGCAACTGGAACAGCTCGGCATCCCTTACGAGGTATACGAACGTCAATCCGAAGCCGGCGGAACATGGCAGTTGAATCACTATCCAGAGGCGCGAGTCGACACCAGCAGCTTCCTTTATCAGTTCAAGTTCGTGAAGAACTACCCGTGGCCCGAGTACTTCGCGCCCCAGGCTGAAGTCAAGAAGTACATCGAGTACGTCGCACGCGAATACGGCGTCGACAAGAACATCAGATTCGATACTGAGCTCAAGCGAGCCGTCTTCAACGAGAAGACCAACCTCTGGGACATCGAGCTTCACCACCGCGACGGCACCGTCACCAAGAAGAGCGTCAATGCCATCATCAGCGGTGCGGGACAGTTCTCCACTCCGCGGTTTCCTGATATCGAAGGCCTTGCCGACTTCGCCGGCGCCAAACTGCACACGACGGCATGGGACGACTCGTTCGACCCGAAGGGTAAGCGCATAGCCGTCATCGGCAACGGCTCAACCGGTGTTCAGCTGATGCCGGGCCTCGCGTCGTCTGCTGAGTTCGTCTATCAGTTTCAGCGCACACCGCAGTGGGTCTCTCCCATGGAGCAGTATCGCGAGCGGATCTCACAAGAAGTGCGATGGCTGTTCGACAACATGCCTTTCTACTGGAACTGGTATTGCTATTACAGCCAGGTCACCACAGACGCGATGCAGAACGCGCAGGAGTACGACCGTGACTGGCAAGCGAACGGTGGCACCATCAGCGAGGCCAACGATGGGCTGAAGCAGGCGCTGACCACATACATTCATGAGAAGCTCGCCACCCGGCCTGATCTCGTCGCGAAGGTGACACCGGATTACGCGCCATTGGCGAGGCGTCTGATCGTCGACAACGGCTGGTACGACGCGTTGCTTCGTGACAACGTCGCGCTGGTCACAGACGGCATCGCCAGATTTACCGAGAACGGGATCGAGACCACCGCCGGCGAATTCTGCGAGATCGACGCCGTGGTATTCGCTGCTGGCTTCGACGTATCGAAATATCTATGGCCCACCGAATACGTGGGACGCGAGGGTTCCACGATGGAATCGATGTGGGCCGAGGACGGCCCGCGCGCCTACTTGGGGCTCACCGTCCCTGGCTTCCCGAACCTCTTCATCTTCTACGGGCCCAACGCTCAGCCTCGTTCTGGCGCCTTCCTGTCGTGGGTCGAGATCTGGTCGCGCTATGCCGTGCAAGGCATCATCCACGTGCTCGAGCAGGGGATTCACGCGATCGACGTCCGAGAGGACGTCTTCAGGAACTACAACCGTGAGCTCGATGCGCACAACGACATCTTGATCTGGGACAAGGAAGCGCCCGCGGACAAGAACTATTACGTGAACAGGTTCGGTCGCCAGAACGTGCACTGGACGTTCCGTAATGCGGAGTACTTCAAGAAGGTCGCTGCGCTCAATCCGTCCGACTTCAACGAGATCTGATCCGACCAAGAAAATGACTAAGGACTGTGAAATGAGCGAGACCTACGAGACCCTCACGGTTGAGCGAGTCGACGGCATCGCAGTGGTGACGCTGAATCGCCCGCCCGTGAACGCGGTGAACCTTGCCATGCAGCACGAGCTGCGTGAGGTGTTCTCGAGTTTCGACGGTGACCGTCAGGTGCGCGCCGTCGTGCTCGCCGGAGCGGGCGATCGGGCATTCTGCGGAGGTATCGATCTGAAGGAGCTCCCCGGCACGGGCACGGGGGAGGACATCCCGTTGAAAACCCGCCTGAACCCCGGCTGGGAATGGCGTGCAGCACAGCATGCGATTCGGCACTGCGCGGTACCGGTGATCGCAGCGGTGGAACGGCCGGCGATCGGAGCAGGCTTCGGACTGGTGGGAGTAAGCGATCTCATCATCGCGTCGGAGACTGCAACATTCGCGCTCACCGAGATCAACGTCGGATTGCTTGGCGGTGCGAGCAAGGCGCTGCACCTCGTCGGTGCACACAAAACCCGCATGATGATGTTCACCGGACGCCCACTGTCAGCCCAGGAGATGCACCGTTTCGGAGCAATCGAAGAGGTCGTGCCCGCAGGAGAAGCCCTAGAGACTGCCAAGGAGCTCGCCCGAGAGATCGCGAGCAAGAGTCCGATCGCGGTGCGTCTGGCGAAGGAATCGATCGTTCGGATCGAAACCGATCTGATGGAGGAGCAGTACCGCACCGAGTGGGACTACACCAATCGCCTCGGCAGGTTCGAGGACTCCGAGGAAGCCAAGCGTGCGTTCTTCGAGAAGCGAGAAGCGAACTGGAAGTGGCGGTAGGCCGGCCGTTCGCGGCGTAGGCCCGGTCACTCCGGTCTGGCGTCAGGTCGGTCCGGAGGGAAATCTTGAATGATATGCATCGAAGCAGGTCGTGATCATGGATCTTGAGTTGGACGAAGCTCAACGGAGACTTCGTGATGAAGTTCGTGGCTGGCTCTCTGAGAACGTGCCGACGCAGCGGCTTCTGCCACCGTCGACGGCCGAGGGGCTCGAGCAGCACAGATCCTGGGAGCGCAAGCTTTTTGACGCCGGGTTTGCGGCAGTGCATTGGCCGGTCGAGTTCGGTGGCAGAGGGCTGGATCCGCTGTCGGCAGCGATCTTCTACGACGAGTACGTCGCAGCCGGAGCGCCGGAGCGTCTGAACAGGCTGGGGCTCGGGCTCGCTGGGCCGACTATCGTCGAGCACGGTACCGAGGAGCAGAAGCGTCGTTGGCTCGATCGGATTCTCTCGTGCGAGGACATCTGGTGCCAGGGTTTCAGTGAGCCTTCCGCAGGTAGCGATCTTGCTTCGGTTCGTACCAAGGGTGAACTCACCGACGACGGCATCCTCGTCAATGGGCAGAAGATCTGGACCTCTCACTCGCGGTTCGCGAACTGGATCTTCGCACTGGTGCGCACCGATGCTGATGCGCGCAAGCACCGGGGGATCACGTTCGTCGTCATCGACATGAGCGATCCGGGTGTGTCTCTTCGCCCCATACGGCAGATGAACCACGAGGCCGACTTCTCAGAGGTCTTCTTCGACGACGTTCTCGTGCCTTACGGCAATGTGGTCGGCCGGATCAACGACGGGTGGAGCATCGCGATGACCACGCTCGGGCATGAGCGCGGCAGCGGATTGAACACGGCTGCGCACTTCCTCGATCTGTTGAAAGCGACCGTCAATCTTCTGCCGGAGGAATCCTTGGGCGACATTCGTGTGCAGACGCGGGTAGGTCAGCTTTACGAGCAGATCGAGGCGTATCGGTACATGAGCCTTCGCACACTGAGCGAATTGGCGGCCGGCCGTGCCGCTCCTGACGTCGCTGCGATGGGCAAGTTGTGGTGGACCGACCTGCAGATGAGGATCTACGAACTGGCGTTCGACTTTGCGCCGGAGTTCTCGATAACGGCTGACTTCCCTGGTGAGAACTACAAGAAGCGCTACTGGCTCGCGCGCGCTGCTCACGTTTATGCCGGGTCCAATGAGATCCAGCGGAACATCATCGCCGAACGCGTACTGAAGCTGCCGAAGGAGGCGACCCATGGACTTTAGTTTCAACGAAGAGCAACAGGAGTTCGCCCGGCTGGTCCACGAGTATCTGGGCCAACATCTCTCGGCTTCGACGCTGCGCGCTCAGTGGGAGGACGGAGGGCACGCCAACTCCGACATCTTCGCGATGCTCGCAGAGGTCGGAGTCGCGGCGCCGACGATCAGCGAAGAATACGGCGGGCTCGGCCGAGACGGGCTCGATCTGCCGCTGGTCTTCGAGTCGTTCGGATACTTCGGGGTGGCTGAATCTGTCGCTTTCACGATCGGGGTGGTGGCGCCGTTCTTGGCGCGGTTCGCCGATGAGAAGACCAAGCGGCAGTGGTTGCCGAGGATCGCCGAGGGGAGTGCTCTGTGCGCCGTCCAGGTCGATGGCGATCGTGCGGTGCTCGGCGCGAGCACCGCGGATCTGTTCCTGATCACCCGGAGCTCTCACGTGCATCTGGTCACCCGAGAGCGGGCCGCAGTCACCGAGGTGGCGGCGCAGGATCCCACCCTAGGACTCGGCGAGGTCAAAGCCGACCTCGGCGACGAAACTCTGCTGACCGACGCACCCGGCGCAGCTGAGTACCTGCAGACATTGACCCGGTCGGCGCTCTCGTCGATCCTCGTCGGCATATCACAACGACTGCTCGACACGGCGCGGGAGTACATGCTCGTGCGTGAGCAGTTCGGGCGCGTGATCGGTTCCTTCCAGAGCCTGAAGCATCGGATGGCCGACACTGTGGTGCAGATCGAGGCGGCCAGATCCCTCAGTTGGTATGCGCACTACAGCCATGTTCAGGGGCTCAGCGATTCGTTGATCGCCGCGTCGATGGCGAAGAGCGCCGCCAGCGAAGCAGCGCACATTGCGAACTACACCGCGTTGCAGCACCACGGCGGCATCGGTTTCACGTGGGAGTACGACCTGCATCTCTGGCTGCAACGAGGGTATGCCCTCGAGCGGTTGTTCGGCACCCCGGCGGAGCTCCGGGCAGAGGTCGGGGCGCGATACCTCGAACAACTGGGTGAACCGGCGCCCGCCTGAATCAGGCACCCGATCGCACCGCCCGATCAAAGGGACCGGACGACCGGAGTCCTGCGAGATCGACCCTTTTACCCATCCATCGGTGACAAGAACTGGAAAGACATGAATATCTCTCGGTCCCCTATCGACGCACTTCTGAACGCTGAAAGCGTCACGATCGTCGGAGCCTCGAACGACGGAAGCCGGGCCGCCGGTCGCACGCTGCGGTACTTACTCAAATACGGCTTCACCGGTCGGATCTATCCCGTCAATCCGAACCGCAGTGAAGTGCAGGGCGTCAAGGCATACGCGAGCGTGCGGGATCTGCCGGAGGCTCCGGATCTCGCGGTGATCGTGCTTCCGCAACATCTCGCGATCGAGGCCGTGCGAGACTGCGGCCGCCTGGGCATTGCGTTCGCCATCGTCTTCGCAGCCGGTTTCTCCGAAGTCGGTGGCGACGGCGTCGAGCTTGAGAAAGAGCTGCAGGAGGCAGCTCGCGAGTCCGGTATCCGTGTGCTCGGTCCCAACTCGAACGGGGCAGTATCGGTCGCCAACAGAGCCACCGTCACGTTCATGACGGGTCTCGACCAGGACCGCTTCGAATTGCGCGACGACGGGATCGCCTTTGTTTCGCAGAGCGGGGCGATGGGCGGATTCATCCTCAATATGGCGCAGAGCGCCGGGCTCGGTATGGGACGTTTCTTCAGCCTCGGCAATGAGGCGGACCTCGGTTTTCCCGAGGTGCTCGCACATCTCGTTGAAGAGGGAAGCACCTCGGTGGTCGCAGGCTACATCGAGGGGATCCGCGACGGCGAAGCGTTCGAAGACGCGTTGGCGCTCGCATACGAGAAGCAGATCCCGATGTGCTTCATGAAGGTGGGACGCTCAGACAAGGGTGCTGCTGCCGCCGCATCTCACACCGGGGCGCTCGCCGGAGCTGACGTGGTGTACGACGGCATCTTCGACAAGTACGGCGTGCAGCGAGCAGAAAACGTGCAGGAACTGCTCGATTACAGCAGGGTGTTCGCTGCGGGGAAGTTCCCGGCAGGCAACCGGATGACCATTGTGACCCTGTCGGGCGGTGCGGGCGCATTGATGTCCGACTACGCGGACGAACTCGGAATCGACATCTTCCGATGGGATGACCAGTGGCAGGCCAAGATTCAGCAGTTCTTGCCGGACTTCGCTTCCACCGCGAACCCGATCGACACGACCGGTGTGATCGCCTCGGATCTGGATGTGCTCTCCGACTCGATGCGGGTCAGCCTGGAGAATCCGGATACCGACATCCTCATGGTGGTTCTCGGCAACATGGAGGCGGAGGAAGCGCTCCTCTGCGAGCGCATCCTGGGCATCGCCGCCGGATCCGACAAGCCCGTGTATGTGAGCTGGGTCGGCGGATCGGGAAATCCCGAACGTATCCTTTCGGCAGCAGGAGTGCCAACCTTCCGCGATCCGCAGCAGGCCATGAAGGCAGCCGGCGCGGTGATCTCATGGAGGCAGAGCCTCGGACGCGAGATCACCGCCCGGACCAGCCCGGACGAGATCGTTGCTGAGCCGGTCCCGGATCTGATTCGATCGGCGATCGCGGATGGGTCGTCGTACCTGACCGAGGTCGAGTCCAAACAACTGTTGAGCGAGTTTGGCGTGCCCGTCGTGGACGAGCGCGTGGTCGAGACCTCTGAGCGGGCCGGTCTCGTCGCGACTGAGTTGGGCTTTCCCGTCGTGGTCAAGATCCTCAGCCGCGAGCTCGCGCACAAGAGCGACGTCGGCGGAGTGCGTCTCGCAATCATGAGCGAGGAGGAGGCGGTCGAGGCTGCGCAAGGCATGCTCGATGTCGCAGGCCGCCTCGGAATCAGCGACGCGCGCATCGTTGTGCAGAGAGGGATCGAATCGCATGGTGAGTTGATCGTCGGCGTGAGCAAGGACGCGGTCTTCGGCCCAAGTGTGCTGCTCGGCATCGGCGGCGTGTTCGCTGAACTCATCAACGATGTTCAGGTCCGGCCGGCGCCGCTGACGCTGGATGATGCCCACCATATGCTCGCCGGTCTGAAGGGAGCGAAGGTGCTGCAGGGCTTCCGGGGTAGGGCCGCTGCAGACGTGGATGCGCTCGCCCGAATGCTCGTGTCTGTCGGTGAGGCTGCGTCATCACTGGCGCCTCATATCGAGTCCATCGATATCAATCCGGTGTTGATCGACGCGGACGGTTCACCGGTGGCCGTGGACGCGCTCATCGAGCTTCCGCACCGGTCGGGAAAGGAAAGTTGACCGTGGCCGACCGCGGGAGCCTGCGCGACGATAGCGCTGAGCTGCCGGTCATGATCGTCACCGGCAGCGGACGCGGAATAGGTGAGGGCATCGCAGAAAGTGCAGTGCAGAACGGGTACAGGGTCATCGGTGTGGACACGTCCTTCGCCGATGCCCGTAGCGCTGATCTCGCAGACGCCGCCGATGCCGGCATCTACATTCGGATCGAGGGCGATGTCTCGAGCGAGCCCACATGGATCGATCAGGTGATCCCCACGGCGGAGTCGAAGTTCGGCCGCATCGACGCGCTGGTCAATAATGCGGGCATCTCGCCGAAGACAGACGGACGGCGAACTCCGAGCAGTGAGATGACGCTCGATGAGTGGAATCGCGTGTTGAACGTCAACCTCACCGGCGTTTTCCTCGGCTGTCGATCTGTGTACCCGTCGATGCGGCGACGCGGCTTCGGGCGAATCATCAATATCTCGTCGCAGGCGGCTCGAGAAGGAGCGAGGATCGCCGGACTGCATTACGGCGCGACAAAAGCTGCTGATCTCGGTGTCACGCGCACCCTCGCATACGAGTGGGGCGCGGACGGCATCACTGTCAACGCCATCACGCCGGGTCGCATCGTGACAGGTATGTCGGCCATGGTTCCTGACAGCGTCAACGAGCAATTTCGCGCAGCGATTCCGATAGGCCGACTCGGGTACCCGGTAGATGTCGCTGCTGCGACGTTGTTCCTCGCGTCACCGGAGGCGGCATTCATCACCGGAGCGGTACTGGACGTCAACGGTGGCAGCTTTATCGGCTGAGAATCCTCGTGATTCGCACCATACTTTCGCGATCTGAAACGGTCGTCGATCTGATGCGCCAGGGTCGAAATCTCGCGGACTTTCAGGCTTGACCCGTTCGATTTGGCCGATGTACGATTCCTGGTTAGAGTCGCATTTATAGTTATGATTGATAGGAGAATGTTAATGAAAAAGAATGTCGGAGCAAAGGGGCTCACGGCTGCAGTTCTCGGACTTGCGCTTGCCACCAGCCTCGTTGCCTGCAGCGCTGGCGACGCTGAGTCAGACGCCGAAGGCGTGCTGAAGCTGGGCGTTCCCCTCGGACTAACCGGACCGGCTGCGGGAACCGGGGACTGGGATCGAATGGGCGTCGAACTCTCTGTCGCAGCGGTGAACGCAGCCGGGGGCATCGATGGTCGTCAGGTTGAGGCTGTCTTCGTCGACACCGAACTGGACCCGGCGAACGCTGTCACAGCGGTGACCCGACTGATCAACGAGGACAAGATCGACTTTCTGGTCGGTCCGATGACCAGCGATGAGACGCTGGCGACGCTTCCCGCGCTGACGAAGGCCAACATCCCCACCATCAGTGGTGCCGGCAGCATGCTCGACCCCGAGGTAGCGCCGTACACCTTCGGTATGTTGCTGAACATCGACTACCAGGGCGAGAAGATGGTGGAATATGCCGCCAGCAAGTTCGACGCAAAGCGGGTCGCGCTGATCAACTACTCCGCGGCGCAGGGCAAGGCTGCTCAAGAAGCCATTGAGAATGCGCTCGACGAAGCCGGTATCGAACTGGTCGCAAACCAGGAGTACGACATTCCGGTTTCCGACCTGAGTGCTCAGGTTCTGGCACTCAAGAAGGCTGACCCGGATCTGGTTCTCATCGTTCCGCAGACGGGAAACGACACCGGCATCTTCATCAAGGCCATGCGCGAGGCGAGCATGAGCGTGCCAGTGATCGGTAGCTACGCTTCCACGTACTCCGGACAAGCCAAATCGGTTGCAGGCGATGACGCGTATCAGGACTTCTTCTCGGTCAACTGGCCCGGATTCAGCGCCTGCACGGCAGAGGACGTCCGTCCGGAAGCGGTCGACTTCATCGATGAGGTCACGTCGACCTACAGCGAAGATCGCACCCGCGGCGCTGCCTTCGACAACATCGCTTCCTTCTACGACGGACTCTGGTTGCTCAAAGCAGGCGTAGAGGGCTCTGGATCGTTCGACGGCGACAAGGTGTCTGCATGGTTGGCCGAAAACGGCACTGAAGCGGCCAAGGAGATTCCTGTCGTGCACGACGCGTACGCGCTCACTGCCGACAGCCGCTTCCTGATGAACACCGAATCGATCACGTTGGTCGACGCGGGAACTGAGATCGCTCCCGGCATCCTCCAGCGCGTCGACGGCTGCTGACCGATTGCTCAAGGTTGAGATCAATTCGAGATTAAGCAGGATGGAAGACTGTCATGGATGAACTGTTGATCATTCTCGTCCGGGGCATGGGCATCGGCTCGCTGTACGGGCTCATTGCGATTGCGCTGAACGTCGCTTATAACGCCACGGGTGTTCTCAACTTTGCGCAGGGGCAGTTGTTGGTGCTCTCCGGCGTCATGACGTACCTCTGGGTGCCTCATGACGCCGGAGTCGCCAGCATCCTCTGGTGGCTCGCCTTCGTCGCCGTGATCCTTGGGACCGCGCTGGCTGGCACGCTGCAAGGTCTTGTGACGTTGTTGCCGATGCGCCGAAAAGGCGGTGGCCACTCGTGGGTACCGACCACGATCGCTGCGTCCGTGGTGATCGGAGCATTGTTGATCCTGTGGATCGGTCCTCAGGTGGTGCACGTTCCGAACTACTTCGGGACAGTCCCGGTGGCAGGATCGAACGTGCCCGGGGCTTATCCGCTGCTCTTCGTTGCGCTGATTCTGATCTGGGTCGGACTGCGCTGGTATCAGCGCAAGTCGTTGACAGGGCTCGCGCTGAGCGCGCTCAGCCAGGATCTGGATGCCGCGCGCACGACGGGCGTTCCTACGATGCGACTTCAGCTCTTCTCTTTCGGGCTGGCAGCAGGCATCACAGCGATCGCGGGTTTCCTCGGAGCCAGTGTTATCGAGGTCGCTGATTCCAGCGGTCTTCACTACACCACCTTCGGCTTCGTCGTCGCAGTGGTCGGCGGTATCGGAAACAACTTCGGTGCGGTGATCGCCGGTCCGCTGTTCGGAATCCTTCTGATGTTCGTCACATATCAATTCGGCGGCGGGCTGCAGGTAGTCGCTGCGCTCGCTGTGGTGATTGTTGTTCTGATGCTCAAACCAGAGGGAATCTTTGGACGACCGCATGCTCGAAGAGTTTGAGAAAGAGGTTGATGACATGACCGCGAAGACTTCGTTCAAGCGCAGGTTCATCCGACCTGAGATGCGCGTACAGCTCATCGTCGGAATTCTCTTGGTGGCGGGCGCGATCCTGGTCCCGACCATTGCCGGCAACGCGTTCTGGCAACAGGCGATGCTCGTGGCAGCTGTGTACGTCATAGCAGCGATCGGGCTCGACGTTCTGCGGGCTCAGGCCCAGCAGATGTCCTTCGGCCAAGGTGCAGTTCTCGGCGTCGCCGCGTACGTGACGGCCCTGGCCAACGGTGCCTGGGATCTGTCATTCGGTGTCTCGGCTCTGCTGGGTCTTCTGAGTGGCACGGTGTTCGGCATCCTGATGTCGCTGCCCTCGCTTCGAGTGCAGGGCTTCTACCTGGGGTTCGTGACACTGGCGGGCGCGCTCGCGCTTCCCAACGTGATCGTGACCTTCAAGGATCAGACCCACGCCCTGACCGGGGTGAATGTCTTCCCGTCAGGGATCAACGAGACGATCGTCGGCTCTCTCGATTGGCTGACGCTGATCGTCATCGTGGTCGCCATCGTGTTCCTGATCGGTGCGGCTGCGCTCCAATCGTCCGGCTGGGGACGAGCAATGCGCATGGCGGGGGAGAGCCCTGAAGCGGCATCCACCCTCGGGCTTTCGAGCGGCCGCCTGCGGCTTGAAGGCTTCGCTATCGCTTCGGTCGCGGCGTCCATCGCAGGCATCCTCTACGTCGCCGTGATCCAGTACGTCGGATCTGGCTCGTTCACGCTGGCGCTGTCGGTGATGCTGTACTTCGTGGTCCTCATCGGTGGCCCGGGTAAGGTTCTCGGGCCCATCCTCGGTGTGGGTCTGCTGTACGTCGTTCCAGATCACGTTCTCACCAGCTTCATCGACTTCCGCATGCTCATCTACGGTCTGCTCGTCATCGTCGTCATCTATCTGATGCCGGAGGGAATCGCGAACGGTCTGTCCGACGTGTGGAAGCGTTGGTTCAAGCGCGGCGAAGAGAAACGCGGCCTCATCGCGCTCGAGCCGATCTTGAAGGCAGCCAATGACGGTGTTGTCGTCAGCAAGCGCGAACAGGATGCGCCGATTCTCGTCGTCGACGAGATCTCTCGGAGCTTCGGGTCGGTGAAAGCGCTGGATGGTGCGAGCATCACTGTCGACCGCGGCACCCTGCACGCGATCGTGGGTCCGAACGGCTCGGGGAAGACCACGCTGCTCAACGCGGTTTCCGGGTTGATCTCGGTCGATGACGGGCGCATGGAATTCGACGGACACGACCTGACCCGCATGTCAGCCAGCGCTCGTGCCAGACTCGGCCTCGCGCGTACGTTCCAGAGCCCACGTCTGCTGGATTCGATGTCGGTCTGGGAGAACATCGACTGCGGTAAGGGTTCCAAGTACAAGATCGAGTGGCTTGAGAAAGCGCTCAATGAGGTACGAGACGAGTGGGACGCGACCAGGTGTGACGTGCTTCCGCACGGGCAGCGACGGTTCCTCGAGGTGCTGAGGGCGCTGTACATGGGGCCTCAGTTGATCGCGCTGGACGAACCAGCGGCAGGGCTCTCCCTGGCCGAGCGCCTCGAGTTCGGAGAGCTTCTCCGCGAGATCATATCCACGACGGATGTGACAGTGCTCCTCGTCGAGCATGACCTTGAACTCGTCTGGCGTATTGCGGACAAGATCTCTGTTGTCGACAACGGCAGGGTGATCGCGTCCGGAACGCCGGCGGAGCTTCGAAACAGCCAGGCTATCGCGCACCTTTTCGTGGGGGTTGACCATGTTGCAAACTAAATCACTGAGCGCCGGATACGGGCGGATGACGGTGGTCCGTGATGTCTCGCTGGAGATCCCGGAGGGGACTCTGAGCCTGCTTGTCGGCCCGAACGGTGCAGGCAAGACCACACTGGTCAACGCCATCGCCGGCCTGCTCACTCCCCAGTCCGGATCCGTGGAACTGGATGGGCGGTCGATCGGGGGCAAGTCTCCAGAGAAGGTGAACCAGAGCGGTGTCCGCTTGGTCATGCAGGGGCATCGTGTCTTCCCTGAGATCTCCGTCGAGGACAATATCCGACTCGGCCAGATCAGCCTTCCCAAAAGGATGAGAAGGCCGGAGCGCGAGATATTCGACGAGGCGTATGACGTGTTCGGCATCCTCAAAGAGAAGCGTCGGCAGCAGGCCCGAGACCTTTCTGGGGGACAGCAGCAGATGCTGGCTCTCGTTCAGGCCTGGGCGGCGCGTCGACGCTACATGATCTGCGATGAGCCTTCCTTGGGGCTCGCGTTGTCATTGATCCCTGAGATCCTCGAGTTCTTGAAGCGTCGTACAGACGAGGGAATGGGAGTTCTCCTCGTCGAACAGTCGATCGATCAGCCCCTGCGGTTCGCCGATCGTGTCATGGTGATGCGACAGGGTGAGATCCGGTTCAACGAAGACATCAAGAACGTCAAGGGGGTCTCCCAGATCGCCGCGGAGATGCTGGGCGGAGCGACCGGAATCTCGGCTTCGGGTGCCTCCAGCGAAGAGAGCACGAACACCAAGTAACAGGACAAGAAGGACCGCCCCTCACGTGGATTGCGTGAGGGGCGGTCCTTTTCATGTCAGTGCTTTGCTACGACGACCCGCTGGGGTGCTGCTGCAGCGGGTCGTCGCCGGATCTACAGCAGTTCCACCGGGTAGGGGAACTTCACGCTGGCTCCGCCATCGATGATCACGGATTGGCCGTTCACGTGCGAGGAGATATCGGTGGCCAGAAAACTGACGACTCCCGCGATGTCGCTCGGTTCGCCGAGGCGACCGGTGGGTGTGTTCGCTGCGAAGACTGAACGGTTCTCCGGTCCGATGGCCTTCGCCATGCGCTCAGTCCAGATCACTCCAGGCGCAGCAGAGTTGACCCGCACGCCCTTGGGGCCCAGCTCGACAGCGGCTGTCTTCACCAGTGAGACGAGGGCCGCCTTGTGCGCGCCGTAGGCTGCGTGGCGCTGAGTTCCCCAGAAGCCGCTGATCGATGAAATGTAAACGATGGTACCGCCGCCGGCGGCAGCCAATGCGTCGCCTCCGAGTTCGGCGATCAGGACAGCGTGGCGCAGGTTCATGCGCTCGCTTCTGGCCCACATCTCATCGGTGTGCTGATTCAGGTCGGCGAACGCGGCCATGCCGATGATGTCGACGATGCTGCGAAGGGGAAGCCCGGTCTCCTCCGCCGCCGCGAGAATGCTGAGGAGGCCCTCGCGTTCACAGGCATCTGCGACGATTGCCACTCCGTTCACCTCCGCCGCGACCGCGTGAGCGCGCTCTGAGTCAAGGTCCACGCAGATGACCTTGGCACCGAGCTGGGCTAGTGCGTGGGCGGACTGGCGCCCGATTCCGTTGCCGGCACCGACGACTATCGCGCTGTAGCCGGCGAGCGAGAACTTCTGGAGGTAGTCGGGCACGGGGGATGTGTCAAGAATCATGAATTGTCTTCCTTGTGTCTCATTGGTCGGGGCATCAATATGTGGTGCGTCCGCCGCTCGCGTCGAAGACGGAAGCGGTGGTGAAGCTGCATCGCGGGCTTGCGGCGAACCGGATCAGCTCGGCAACCTCCTCGGGCTCGCCGATGCGGCCGAGCGGGATCTTCGCAGCGAGACGCTGAATATGCTCGGGTGTCGTCCGCTCCGCCAGAGGCGTACGGATCACACCCGGCGTGACAGCGTTGGCGATCACACCCGTGCTGGCCAGTTCTTTGCCCAGCGATTTGGTCATGCCGATCACCGCTGCCTTCGCGGAGGAGTATGCGCTGCTGCCGGTGTTGCCCTCTTTGCCCGCGACACTTGCGACGTTGACGATTCGGCCGTATCCCCGCTCGATCATCGACGGCACGAAAGCCCGGCAGAGCAGAAAGGTACCGAAGAGGTTGACGTTCCACATCGATTTGTAGATCTCGGGCGGAGTTTCCCAGAGCGGCATGGCAGCCGCGTTGATGCCGGCGTTGTTGACCAGGATGTCAAGTCGACCGAACTCGGCGAGGACCGCTGCGCTGAGGGATTCGACGGCCTCTTGATCGCTGATGTCGGCGATCATTGCGGTGACGTCGAGCCCTTCGTTCACCAGTTGTTCGCAAGAGCTGGCAGCCGTTTCGGCGTCCCGGTCGAGGATGATCACCTTGGCGCCATCCTGAGCGATCAGTCGTGTGGCTGCGAGACCGATCCCGCTCGCGCCGCCGGTGATAATGGCCACCTGCCCGTTCAAGAGGTCGTCACTCATCATTTCTCTCTTTCGCATCGATAATGACCGCACCTGCGTCGGTGTCTGTCGTCGGTTCACATGGAGTGAACTCTTTGTCGTCTGATGCTCGATCGACATGAGAGGAGAACGCACTCCTTTGTCGACGTTCTGTACGAAAGCTTTAACGCAGCTGGGCAGCTAATAATTAACAATCATTACTATGATAGATTTCATGTGATCACGTGTCAATAAGATGCCGCGCTCCTCGGAATGCGCGCACCCATCGGCACAAGTGGCAATCGTTTCAGTGACGTCACGAGATAGGGGACCCGATGAGAGCGATCGTGCAGGAGGCCCCGGGTGGCCCCGAGACCCTGGTCTGGGGCGAGGCGCCGGAGCCCGAGGTGGGTCCTGAAGACGTGCTGATCCGCGTGTTCACCACCGCGTTCAATCCCGCTGACGTTGGAGGGCGGTCGGGGAAGTTTCTTATCGATGGTGAGAGTCCGATCATCCTCGGGCTCGAGTGCGCGGGCGAGATCGAGCGCGTCGGCGCCAGCGTCACGGATTGGAGCGTGGGCGATCGTGTCTGCGCGCTGCTCAACTTCGGCGGATACGCCGAATTGGCTGCGGTGCCGGCGGCGATGGTGTTCCCGTTGCCCGATGAGTTGTCGTTCGAACAGGGCGCAGCCCTTCCCGAGGCGCTTTGCACTGTGTGGTCGAACTGGTTGCTGGGAAACGATCCTTCACTCGTGCGCGCATGTCTGATTCACGGGGGCAGCGGCAGTGTCGGCTCGATCGCGATACAGATCGCCAAGTATCACGGCCACACCGTCTTTTCCACGGCGGGTTCTGCGGCAGGGCTTGAGTTGATCCGGCGGCTGGGCGCGGATCACGCGATCTCATACCGCGATCAAGACTTCGTCGCTGAGGTGCTGACGCATACCGACGGCGCCGGGGTCGATCTGATTCTCGATACCCAGGGCGCCTCGTATCTCGAGCGCAATGTGCAGGCGCTGCGCAGTGACGGTCACCTGGCACTGATCGGCATTCAGGGCGGGGCAAACGCGCATATCGACCTGATGCAGCTTCTCCGCAAGCGCGCGATTGTCACTGCGACCATGTTGAAGAACCGTCCGAGTCACGGCGCCCATTCCAAGAGCGAGATTGTGCGCCAGGTGCGCGCCGACCTCTGGGCCGGGGTCGAATCCGGTGAGATCGTCCCGGTTATAGGTGCCGTGATTTCGTTGAAAGATGTCGCATCTGTCCACGACCAGTTCGAAGCAGGGTCCCTCCCCTTTGGGAAGACCGTGCTCAGAGTGCGGGAAGAGCCAAATTGTTAGGCAGAACCGGTTCGTCGTCCAGGCCGGAATCGTGGATGAAGGCGCGATAGCCCTCCAGATGCTTCTGCATCGCGCGGCTCGCTCCTTCAGCGTCTCCGGCTGCGATGCAGTTGGCGATCTTGCTGTGAGCGAGATGCGTGTTCTCTTGGTGCACGTCAGCGATGTGATCTTTTCTGAAGTGCAGGCTGAGAGCGACATGCATCGACTTCTGCGCCAAGTGGAAGAATTCATTGCCGCAGATCAGCGAAAGCTCATCGTGAAAGTCGGCGGTCGATTCGACAGTCACGTGCTGATCGGCGACCTTCATCAAGTGCGCTTTCTCGTCGTCACTCGCGTTGATCGCTGCGAGCTCTGCGATCTTCGGCTCGAGTGCGAGTCGATACTCGGCAAAATCGCCGAGAGTCGGGCCCTTGATGCGTAGCAGCATCGTCACCGCCTGACTCACCTGGTCAACGTCAGGGTGGCGCACGAAACTGCCGCCGCTCGGGCCCCGTTTCGTGCGCACCAGTCCGTCGCGCTCGAGGATGCGAAGCGCTTCTCGGATCGTCACACGGCCGAGCTCGAATTGCTCTGCGAGTTCGAGCTCAGAGGGGAGCCGGCTACCGACAGGGAGACCCTCTTCCAGGATCTGCCTCCTGAACTCAGCGACGACTAAGTCGGAAGCCTTAGGCAGCGGGCTCTGTCGCATCTTCACTCCTGACGGAAAAGTATTTATGCATATGATTTCCATCTTAGCTTTTTACGTCGGAGGATTCTAGCATCGGTCTAATAATTGGCCTTTGTGCCGAGCCACGCCCTGCGTTCACATTCGCGTCTAGAATCACCGTAGTGCACGATCAGCATGGGGCGCCGGGTGCACAAGGAGTGATCATGACCATAGAGGCAATCGCGGTCGTGAGCTGGTGGATGATCCTCCCACTGGGCATCATCGGAAGCCTGCTGCACTTTCTCTTCGATTGGACAGGGCACAATCGAATCGCAGCGATCTTCGGCGCGGTGAATGAGAGCTACTGGGAACACATCAAGATCGCAATCTGGCCGGTGGCGATCCTGCATGCGGCCCTGTTCGCGGCAGGTGGGCACAGGTTGCCGGCCTTTATCCCCGCTTCGGCGATCGCACTCTTCTCGATGCCGATCACGATGATCGCTTTGGTGTTCCTCTACAAAACACTCACCGGACGTAACATCCTGTGGCTTGACATCGCGGTCTTCTTCGTGATCATCGCACTTGCTCAAACGCTGTTCGTCCTGGTTCTCGAGCAGCTCGCTCCCACGCCCGTGACGGTGGTGATCTCTGTGCTGTACCTGGTCGGGCTGCTCACCGCGTTCCTGCGGTTCACCGTTCGGCCCCCGCAGGAGCCGGATATCTTCATCGACCCGATCACGCGGCAGTATGGTCTCAGCGCGCACCCCGATCTGGATCCGCCGAAACCACACGCCACGTGAAACGGTTCTGGGCGATCAGGTGGTGCTGTGAGCCACGCTCTGCGCTTGCAGACGCCCATCGACCATCTCGAGTACTCGGTCACAGTGGGCGAGCACATCGTGATCATGCGTCACCATCACGACTGCGACGCCGGACGCGTGAGCGCGGTCGGCCAAGAGTTCGACGACCTCGTGGCTGCGGTGCCGGTCAAGGGCCGCAGTCGGTTCATCGACGAGCAGCAGACTCGGCGAGTTGACGAGCGCTCGGGCGATGCCGACGCGTTGACGTTCGCCGCCGGAAAGCTGCCCTGGACGATGCCCCGCGCGGTGAGACATGCCCACCGCCGACAGAAAGTCCTCGGTCTTCACGCGGCGGTTGCCCGCGAGGCGTCCGGCCAGACGCAACTGATCGCTGGCCGTCAGCGAGGGAAGGAGATTGCCTGACTGGAAGACGAAACCTATCTGATTCAGACGAAAGCGGGTCCTCGCACCCTTGGACAGGGAGGCCAGGTCGGTGCCATGAACGCGCACCGAGCCACGATCCGGTTGTGCCAATGCGCCTGCGATCGCGAGTAGAGATGACTTTCCCGACCCGGACGGACCGACGATGGCCACGAACTCTCCTGGCATGACGGTCAACGAAACGTCGTCGAGCGCGCGGACTCGCGAGTCGCCGTCGCCGAGCTCCAAAACGGCGTCAGTGATCTCCAGGCTTGGTGAATTGCGTTCGGTCATCGCTGCCCTCCCAGGGCTCGAAGCGGGTCGACTCTCGTGATGCGCAGTACCGCTACGGCTGCGCCGAGCATTCCGAGTACGATCGTCAGCCCGGACGCGATCGCGATCGGCTCAAGTTCGAGATCGAAGGGCATCGCGTCCGGCATGGCAGCACCCAGCCCGACCCCGGCTGCGACACCCACTGCGGTGAAGCCGACCAGAAGGATCGCTGCCTGGGTGAGGCTGTCGCGCACGAGGTAGCGACTCGAGGCTCCCAGTGCTCGAAGGACAGCGATGTCGTGGCTGCGCTGAATGGTCCAGACCATGAAGAACGCTCCTACCACCAGCGCGCAGATGGCGTAGAGGAAGAACTGGATCATGCTCAACGTGAGCGTTTCGGCCTCGTAGCCTGGTGACGCGTTGAACGCCTCGGTAAGGGTCATCGTGGTCGTGTCGGCGTCGGCGTCGATCGCGCTGAAGTCCGCGTCGACGGCATCGTCGGCGCGGATGGCGACAACGCTCGAGTAGGGGAAGTCCATCGCGTCGATCTGGCTCTGCGTCGGCGCTCCTGGTTCGGCCAACCCGGCGGCCATCAGGCGCCATGTGTCGATGGGCAGATAAGCGACGTCGACGTGGCCGAACGTCGCTTGGCCTTCGGTGAAGCCGATCACACGCAACTCGAGGTCGAGGCGATCCAGCGTGACCACGGAGCCGATCTCGACGCCGGCGTCGCGCAGCGTCTCGGAGACGACGATGCCATCGACAGGGTTCAGCTCTTCGCCGGTGGACACCGCGGGGGACAGGAAACCATCGGGCTCTATGCCGAAGAGTGTCAGGTCGATCTGGGTGCCGTCGTCGATCGCGCCGTTGACGATGTTGACGCCCATCGGCTCCGCGGCGGCGACGCCTTCTGCGCTCTGCCAGAGGGCCAGTTGGTCATCGCCCACGACCGAGCGGCTGAAGGCGTTGTCCTTCATCGTGCCTTCGTCGAACGCGAACGCCGCCGCGGGCATGGCCTTGAGGCCGGACACGCCATCGTTGACAAGGCCTGATGACAAACCCGAGAGGAGGACGACGAGCACGGAGATCAGAGCGATCACGGTGCCCATCAGCGTGAAGCGGCCACGCGCGAAGCGCAGCTCACGCAGTGCGAGAAACATGGGGACGCCTTCGGTAGAAGATTTTACCGACACAGTGTCGGAATCACGCCAAGTCTTTCATCCCGAAGTGATCGCCACCAAATTGACCAGGCGCCTGCGTGCAGTAATCAGGCGATGAGCCCTCGTGTGAGCATGGCGAACACGTCGTCCGCGACGCTGCCCTGGTCAACGCCGTGGGTCACCAGCTGTACGCCAGCGCCCAGGACACCCTGAATGAGCATGATGGACGTGTAGGAGGCATCCATTCCCAGGCCGGTGAGAACCTGTACCACCGGCCGGAACAGCGCCTCGTGCAGAGCCATCACGTCCTTCTCGTTGGTCGGGGACAGCTCGGCCTCGCGAAGCATCCCGGCGATCGCGTGCTTGCCTTCAGTGGTCATTCGCATGGTCGCGTCGACGAAGGCCCGAAGCTTGTCGAGACCGTTGTCGATGCCCTGTAGTGCTTCCTCGATTTCGTCGTCCCAGCGTTCCATCGCATCGATCGCGATAGCGACCAGGAGGTCTTCCTTCGAAGGAAAATAGTCGTAGAAGCTCGAGCGGGCGATGCCGGCGCGCTCGGTCACGCTCGTTGCCGAGAGTGCGGCCAACCCGCCCGACGCCAACAGGTCCCGTCCGGCGTGCAGAAGCATCGCGCGCTGCGCCGCGCGATGCTCTGCAACCGTCGGGGCAGTGATCTTAGGCACGCCGCACCCGTGTTCTCGTCAAGACCATGCTCGAGATTGGTCAGCGCCAGACGGTCGCCAGAAGAACATTGACAACCGTCAAGACTCCGATCGCGGTCAGGACCCACGACGCGACGGGCTCCTTCTTGCGGTTGATCAGCGCGATGACGACGATCGCGACGAGCACCGCAAGTTTCACGCTGATCTTGACGTTGTTGACCTCGTTGCCGAGTGGGTACTGCAATCCGACGAGCGCGATGCCCGTGACCAGCATCGTCCACATTCCGTGCATCATCGCCGGAAGCACCCTGGCCTTGCCTTCGCGCATCGGCTTGATCTGATAGATCACACCACCGAGCAGAGCGACGACGCCGATGATGTGCAGGGCGAGGATGACGTTCTTGAGAATCTCCATGTGCTCATCTTACCGACGGGGTGTCGGATACGCCGTACGTGGCTGACGGTTGCGCGGCCGAGTATCCTTGACTTGGCATTCACAACAGGAGGCAGCAGTGATCTTCAGCTTTATCGTCTACGTGGTCCTTTTTCTGGGCGGCGTCTTCCTGATGGGAATCGCGCACGGCGTCACTGACGGCTTCCAGGCCCTGACCTTCTCCGCCGGGGTGATCGTGTTCTGCTTGGCGCTCGCGTGGATCATGCGCCAGCCCGGCAGCGCCACGCGTCGCTCGAACAACTGGGATGGCGGGCCCGGCGCCAACTGATCGCAGGGCTCAGCGCTCAGGGCGCTGGATATCCGCTCTCGCGCAAGAGTTTCGCCAGGTGCGCCGCACCTGCAGCCGCGGTGGCGGTGGTCTGTGCGACCTTCTCAGGTACCTCGCCGAGATCCTTGTAGTCCGTTCCGTGCATCGCCTCGCCGTTCCAATACACCGCGCACTGCGCCGGCACAGTGAAGCCGATGTCGTTGAGTGCCTGGAAGAGGATCGCCGAGATGTGGTGGGCGCCGTCCTCGTTACCGACGATGCCAGCGATGGCGACCTTGTCGAACATCGTCGGTTTGCCCTGTTCGTCCGTTTCGCTCAGCTCGGCGTCGAGTCGTTCCAACACCCTCTGCGCGATGCTGGAGTGCTGCCCGAGCCAGGTCGGAGTGACGAACACGAGGATGTCGGACGCGAGTACCTGCTCGCGCAGCTGAGGCCATTCGTCTCCCTCTCCCATGTCCTTGTTTACTCCAGGGCTGATCGCGTGATCGACGGCGCGGATGCTGGAGGCCGCGACGCCGTGCGCCGCAAGCGCTGTGAGGATCTGTCCGCCGAGGACTTCGGAGCTCGACTCGGCCGGAGACGACTTGAGCGTGCAGTTGATCATCAGTGCAGTCAGTTGTGTATCCATGCCGGGAGGGTAGCTGGGCCGCCCCAGCGTGGCGAGGGGGTTTCGCCCTGCCCTGCAAGGCGCTATGGGCGCCGCCTATCGGGTGTACTTCGACAACCGCATCTCAAGATTCGCCCTCACTGCAGGCCACTCCGGCTCGATGATCGAGAACTCGACGCTGTCACGCAGTGCACCATTGCGGTGGCGCGACACCGCACGCATGACGCCATCCTGTTTGGCGCCGAGCCGTTCGATCGCGGCGCGAGACTGGAAGTTCAGCCACTGGGTCGTGAAGCCCACTCGGAACACCCCCAGCGTTTCGAAGGCGTGGCGCAGCAGAAGGAGTTTAGACTCGGCGTTCGTGCCGGTGCCGTGTGCGGACGGACGATTCCACGTGTAGCCGATGTGAAGACGCGGAACATCCGCCGCCATCTCGTAGTAGCTGGTCATGCCTAGCACTCGACCTGAGGCATCGAAAGCAGTGAAAGGCACCATCTCGCCGGCGTCTGCCAACGCAAGTCGACGATCGATCTCGGCGGCGACGCCGACGGGCGCCGGAACGGACGTGTACCAGGCTGTCTCCCACAGATCGTCCTCGCGTGCGGCACCCACGAGCCCGTCGTGATGGGACCGATCGAGGGGAACGAGCTCGACCAGCGAGCCGGTGAGAGTCACTGATGCGGGAGCAACGAGGAAGGCCATTCGGCTATTCAATCAGCGGTACGGTTACTCAATGAAGTCAGTCTCTTTCGGATCTGCCCGCGCGCCGGCTGTCATCGCCGGAATGATGCGAATACACGACAAGGACGAAGCCCACATCAGAGACCTCTACCGCACAGCTCGCGATGCTGGAATCGACTTCTTCGATCACGCTGACATCTACGGCGGCAGCATGCACTTCTGTGAGGGGCGGTTTGCGGATGCTCTTGGCCTGAGCACCGCAGAACGTGGAGAGATCACGCTGCAGACGAAGTGCGGCATCGTCCCGGCCGACGGCATGTTCGACTTCTCCTACGAGCACATCGTCGCTCAGGTGGAGGGCTCCCTCAAGGCGCTTCGTACGGACTACATCGACGTGCTTCTTCTGCACCGTCCCGATGCACTCGTCGAGCCCGACGAAGTGGCTCGTGCCTTCGACGAACTCTCGGCATCGGGAAAGGTTCGAGCCTTCGGCGTCTCCAACCACACGCCGCGCCAGATCGACCTGCTGCGAACGGCAGTGCAGCAGCCCTTCATCGCCAACCAGTTGCAGCTGTCGATGACGCACGCGCCGATCATCGCGCAGGGCGTCGCCGCGAACATGGTGGGGGAGGAACAGAGCGTAGTCCGCGACGGCGGCGGCGTCGTCGAGTACTGCCGCATCAACGACATCACCATCCAGGCGTGGTCACCGTTCCAGTCCGGTTTCTTCACCGGCGTGTTCCTGGGAAACCCCGAGTATGCGAAGTTGAACGCCGTCATCGACCGACTCGCTGCAATCCACGCCGTGACGCCGATCGGGATCGCCACCGCGTGGATCACGCGCCACCCGGCGAACATGCAGGTCGTTCTGGGAACGACGACGCCCGGACGGCTGCAGGAAGCAGCCGCCGGCGCTGACCTCGTGCTGAGCCGGGCGGAGTGGTACGAGCTGTACCGCGCTGCGGGACACCTGCTGCCTTGAGCGCCGTACGTCTACTCTGAACTCATGGCGTTCGTTCTTTCACTTCTCATCTTCGCGCTGACGATCGGCGCGCTGATCGACATCATCACGCGCGATGACTCCCAGGTGAAGCACCTGCCGAAGATGGTCTGGCTGATCCTCGTGATCGTCATTCCGTTCATCGGAAGCGTGCTGTGGTTCGGTCTCGGACGCGAGTACGGCGATGGCGGGGTCTCGATCCCTCGGGTGCGGCGCCGGGCGCCACGCGCCACATCACAGGCGCCAGTGCAATCGTGGACGGCTTCGATGGATACGCGCAGCACAGAGGAGCAGATCGCCGACCTCGATCGTGAGATAGAGGAGTGGCGCCTGCGTCAGGAGATCGAAAGGCGCAAGCAGGACCCTTCGACAGGCTCAGGGAGCGAGTGATCGGTTCAGGGAACGAGTGATCGGTTCAGCACCGGGTCACGGCTGCAGACCCGCGATCGCCGGTCTGAAGCCGAGCCGTGCGTTCTCGCAGCACCCAGGACGGCACACATCGAACCAGGGCCTGATCGACGTGGCGTTTGCGCGCTTGCCGACAGGGCGACCGGCGATTCTTTCTTGCACGAGGTCGACGAGAGCACTCACGAAATCGGGGTGCGTGCCCGGCGTCGGGGTTCGTGCCACCCAGAGCCCGAGCTCAGCGGCGGTCGCACGGGCCTCCTCATCCAGATCCCACATGACCTCCATGTGGTCGCTCACAAAACCCAACGGCACGATGAGCACCGCGGTGCGACCTTCGAGGGCGTGCAGCGCATCGTTGATATCGGGTTCGAGCCAAGGCTGCGATGGTGGTCCCGAGCGTGACTGATAGACGAGCTGCCACGACACACCCGGCGCAGCCTTTGCGACGACCTCCTCAGCCACAGCGAGGTGCTGCGCGACGTATCCGCCGCCCTCGACGTCATCGAACAGCCCCGCCCCAGATCGAGCGGCATCTTCGGTGGGGATGCTGTGGGTCGAGAACAGCACTTCGATGTCGGCAAGGTCGTGACCGGCGCGTTTCGCTTCGGCGACCGCATCCTGCACTCCGGCGATGAAGGGTTGTATGAACCCGGGGTGGGAGAAGAACTGGCGAACCTTGTCGATCTGAAGGGTTTGCTGCAAGCCGCTCGCTTCCAGGGCGTCCGCCCAATCTTCACGGTATTGCCGACATGACGAGTACGAAGAGTAGGCGCTCGTCGGGATGGCGATCATCTTTCTGACGCCGTCGGCCGCGGCCTGCGCGAGAGCGTCATCGAGATACGGAGCCCAGTTGCGATTGCCCCAGTAGACCGGCAGGTCCACCCCAATGGCCGAGAGGGCATCTTCGAGGGCGTGCTTGAGCTGACGGTTCTGCTCGTTGATGGGGCTGACCCCGCCGAACTGCCGGTAATGGTGTGCGACCTCTTCCAGACGCTCGTCGGGGATACCCCTGCCGCGCGTCACATTTCGAAGGAAAGGCAGGACGTCTTCCTGTCCTTCTGGACCGCCGAAGCCGGACAGCAGGATGGCGTCATAACTCATTGGACCGGTCGCGTACTCGGCGCCGGTTCGCGTCGCATCGGTGGCGTTCGGCACCACCGAGCCCTCTTCGATGTGCACGCCGGACGCGGCTGGCGGCTTGGTCTCGCGAGGGCGAGGCGGTGTCGCCGTACCCGTGCGCGGGTCGACCTTCTCCCACTCGGCGATCGGACCTTCGACGACCGTGAACGACGGATGGGGGGAAGCGGTCGTCACCGACTCCCAGCGCTTCCACACATCGGGGCTGCGCTGCTGCATCTTCGCGGCGAGATGGCGCCACTCATAGGCGAGCTGACCGTCGCTGACGGTCAACGTCTCACGCGAGCCGATGCGGAGGATCTTCTCCCTGGCGAAGTTGTATCCGCGCGCATCCGCTTCGTCGACGATCGCACTCAGATAATCGCCGATCGCCGATTGCGGATCTTCCGCCTGCTGAAACCGATGCAACTGCGGGTGATGCGAGTACCCTCGCCCTGGCTCAGCGATGACCGCTTGGGCAAGCAGCCCTTCCCGCCAACAGGCGATGAGGGCCTGCCGATCGAAGTACCGCGGATGTACAGACCACAACCTCATGACGTCTCCTGTCTCGAATTCTCTGCCTCACGCAGGATGCTGGAGGCCATGCCCTTGAAGATGATTCCGTGAAACGGCAGCAGCACGACCCAGTACAGCCGGCCGGTCAGTCCCTTGGGGAAGTACACGGCGCGTTGACGGTATCGGCTTCCGGATGCGGCCGGTTGGACTTCCAGCTCCAGCCACGCTCGCCCAGGCATCCGCATCTCGGCTCGCAGGCGCAGCATCCGGCCTCGTTCGATGGACTCGACGCGCCAGACATCGATGACATCGCCGCTGTTGACGCGGGACGGGTGACGTCTGCCTCGCCGCATTCCGACTCCGCCGACAAGGCGGTCGATCCATCCTCGAGCCGCCCACGCGAGCGGGAAGGAATGCCAGCCCTTCTCGCCGCCAATGGCCTCGATCACTTTCCATACGGCGTCCGCTGGTGCGCTGCTCGCGCGCTCACGCAGATCGGTGTAGACAGTGTGACCGGCCCAGTCCGGGTCGCTCGGAAGCGGGTCGCTCGGTGCGCCCGGAACGGTCGCGCTCTGCCAACTGGTTTCGATCTGGCCCTCGGCTTCTCGCGTGAGAGCCAATCTCACCGCCGTCCGGTAGGAGAGCAGACCCTCGTCGGGGGGAGGAACGTACTCGTCGATGTCGTGCTCGCTCATGACGCAGTCGTTCTGGAGCGATGCGATGATCGGCACGGCGATCTGGCGGGGGATGGGGCTCACCAGACTCACCCACTGCGACGCGAGCCATGGCGTGAGCACCGGAAGAGCGGCGATGTGCCGCTGCGGAAGGCCGGCTTCTACGGCGTATCCGTTCATCATCTGTCCGTAGCGCAGAATATCGGGCCCTCCGATGTCGAAGGTCCGATTGAGTGGTTCTTCGATCGCGACGGAGCTCACCAGGTATCGGAGCACATCGCGCACCGCGATGGGCTGCACGTGATTGCGCACCCAGCGGGGCGCGGGCATATAGGGCAGCACCTCCGTCAGATGTCGAATCATCTCGAACGACGCCGACCCGGATCCGATCACGATGCCGGCCTGGAAGACGATGGCCGGCACAGGGCAGTCCAGGAAGACCTTCCCCACCGCGGCACGAGAAGAGAGGTGCTTCGACAGCGCGACATCATCGGGATGAAGCCCGCCGAGGTAGACGATCCTCTTCACCTTCGCGCCGGCTGCAGCCCCGGCGAAGTTCTGAGCGGCCTTCTCCTCTGCGCGTTCGAAATCGCGGCCGGCGCTCATGGAGTGCACAAGATGAAATGCGACGTCGACGCCGTTCATCGCGCGGCGCGTCGCGACAGCATCCGTGAGGTCGCCTTTGAAGACGCGCACCTGCGCGCGCCACGGCACGTCGCGCAGCTTCCAGGGAGAGCGAACGTACACACTCACTTCGTGACCGGCGTCGAGCAGCTGGGGAACGAGCCTGCCGCCGATGTAGCCGGTCGCGCCGGTGACCAGCACGCGCGTCACGAGAAGAGTCCTTGTGCCTGGCAGACGATGAGCAGCATCGTGACGGCAAATCCGACCGCGTAGTTGATGGCGAGGAACCGTCGCCAGGCGCGGTTCGCGAGGCCGGAGTGCGCGTCGGCGACAGCCAGATACGGCGCGACGCTGATGATGTATGGCAGCGCAGCCAGTGCGGCAAGGCTCGCCGGCCAAGGAGTGAAGATCATCAGCGCTCCCGCCGTCGCCCACAGGAGCACGGCTATTCTGACTGTCGTCGCGCCACCGAGCACCGTGGCGATGGATCCGATGCCGGCCTCGCGGTCTGGAACGATGTCCTGCACTGCGCCGAATGCGTGGCTTGCCATTCCCCAGCAGAAGAACGCGACCATCGTCACGACGATCGCCGGCGTGACCGCAGTCCCGGCCAGTGCGAGCGCATAAAGCGCGGGTGTGACGAAGTGAGTGCTCGATGTGATCGAATCGAGCACGGGAATCTCTTTGAAACGCAGTCCCCGCACCGAGTAGGCGAGAACGGCGAACAGGCTCACAGCCAGGACGAGCCACGACATCGGGCGCTGCGCGCCGAGGATGACGAGCGCGATCACGAACGGCACCGCCAGAGCCGCCGCAGAGATCAGAGTCGCGCGATGCAGGTGCGGCGGCAGCTTGGCGCCCTCTGCGCCGCCCTTGCGCGGGTTGGCGAGGTCTGATTCGTAATCGAACACGTCGTTGACGCCGTACATCGCGAGGTTGTACGGAACAAGGAAGAAGAGCGTCCCGACCACCAGCGCGACATCGATGCTTCCGGTCGTCAGCAGATACACGGCGGCAAAAGGGTACGCGGTATTGATCCAGCTCAGCGGCCGAGAGGCGACGAAGAGCGTACGAAGCACCGACATCGTCTCAGTCATCGGAGCCTCCGGCTCTCGTGCGCGCGGCAACAGGGTCGTTCTTACTGAAGAGCTGCCACGTGCCTGACAGCAGCAGGGCTCCGGCGATGGGGTAGAGGAAATCCTCGAGCGGTATCAGTCCCAATCTCATTCCGGAGATCTCGTCTGCACCGTAGTCGAAGAACCCCGCCGCCATCATCACGTTGTCAAAGACAGCTGTCAGCACGAGAAGAGCGGCGGTCGCGGCCGCCCACGACGACAGATACCGTCGCACCTGGCCGCGACGATGTGAATGTCCGACGCCGATCGCGAAGACGATCAACGCGGCACCGAGGAACGGCAGTGACATCAGCAGATAGGTCATCGAGTTTCCGCCCGCTCGCGCCAACGCTGCCAGCCGCTCAGCAGTATGAGCGTGAGATAGCTGAGGAAGATGAGGAAGAGTAGTTCTTCGATGGGAAGCTGCGGTGCGATCAGGATGCCGGTCGCCCAGGACGAATCGAGGTGTCGGAACACGCCGAGGCTGATTCCGACCACATCCCATGCGAGGAAGAACACGACCCCGATCGCGAGCGTTGCAGCGGCGACGACGGGTCTGCGCCGCAGCACCAGCGAGTAGCGCACATCGAGAAGCACGAGGCACGCAGCGCTCACCGCCAGTGAAGCTGCGTACACACCGCTCATGGCTCCTCCAGGGGCCCGGGGGAGTGGTCTCCGCGAACATGCTTGAGGACCAGTTCCGCGCTGATGAGACACATCGGCAGTCCTACGCCGGGCACGGTCGTCGCCCCGGCGTAGAACAGGCCGTCGACGCGACGCGAACGCGTCACCCCGCGGAAGAAGGCGCTCTGGTTCAGGGTGTGGGCGGGGCCGAGAGCACTGCCTCGGAACGAGTTGAACTGCGCGTCGAAATCGGCAGGGCCGACAGTGCGCCGAACGACGACGCGCGAAGCCAGGTCAGGGATGCCCGCCCAGGAGGCGATCTGGTCTACGGCGCGATCGGCGATCTCGTTGACGAGCGCATCGCCCGAGGCGCCGACCCCGCCGTGCCCGATCGTCGTGTCAGCGGGCAGCGGGATGAGCACGAAGAGATTCTCGTGCCCCTCGGGGGCCACATCGTCATCGGTCGCACTCGGCTTGCAGACATACAGCGACGGTGTCTGCGGGACTCTGCTGGATGAGCCGAAGATCGCGTCGAAATTGTCATGCCAGTCATCGGAGAAGAACAGCGTGTGGTGCAGCAACTGGGGCAGCAGCCCTTTCACACCGAGCATGATGAGCACGGCGCTCGGACCCGATATCTGCCTATCCCACCGTTTCTGCCGGTATGAGCGGTCGCTCTGTTCGAGCAGGACCGTTTCAGTATGGTGCTCATCGATCGCCGAGACGACGATGTCGGCGTCGACGCTATGCCGTCGGCCGTCGCGCACGAACTGGACCGAATGCACAGTGCCGCCTTCGCTGCTGATGCTCGTGACGTCGCTGTCGGCGAGCAGTTCGACCCCGTTCTCACGCGCGATCTCGACGAGTGAGGAGACGAACCTCCGGAAGCCGCCCGACGGATACTTCACCCCGTCGACCAGATCCATGTGGCTCATCAGATGATAGAGAGCCGGTGCGTCGAATGGAGACGTCCCGAGGAACACAGCCGGGTAGGCGAGAGTCTGCCGCAGGCGCGTCTCGGTGAACCGCCGCCCAGCGAAGCGCCACAGCGAGCGCGTGAGGAGCGGCAGCACAGCGGGTACAGCCGCGAGGGTCTGCCGCGAGGTGAAGTCACGCCATGACGAGAACGGGTTGTACAGGAACGAGCGTACAGCGGCGTGATAGGTCTTCGTCGCAGATGCGAGATAACGGCGTACCCGCGCTCCTGCTCCTGGTTCGCGACTCTCGAACAGCGAAGCGGCATGCTCTGTTCCTGCCACGATGTCGATGGGATCCTCCGCGACGTTCCCCGAGCGCTCGCCGTAGATCCGGTAGCCAGGCTCGAGTGGTATCAGATCGAGGTGATCCGAGGTCGTCGTTCCCATCATCCGATAGAAGTGGTCGAAGACTTCGGGCATCAGGTACCAGGAGGGGCCGGTATCGAAGGTGAAACCCGACTCTTCCCAGATCCCGGCCCGGCCGCCGAACTCACTGTTCCTCTCGAGAAGGCTGACCTGGTGCCCGTCTTTGGCGAGAAGGCATGCGGTGGCAAGCCCACTCACTCCGCCGCCGATCACGATCACTCGGGAACGTTGTTTCATCGGCGAACCTTCATCCGAAGCGCGCGGGCGAGGATGCCAGCTTTGATGGGATTGGGCACGCGAACACGAGTATTGGTCAAAGTTGAGACCGGTGTCGACTCGATTCGGTCGGTCAGTTCGCCGAAGATGGCGCGTGCCGCCCAGACCGCGCCGCGGCACGCTGGAGTCAGAAGCGCGATCGCACTGTCCGCCGCACGCAGGTCGTCTCTGATCGAGGCGACGACCTCTGCCTTCGACTGCTCTGTCAGTGCCGCTGTCGTGCCGGGCAGGTACGCGCGGCCCAGATCATCATGATCATCGGCGAAGTCCCGAAGGAAATTCACCTTCTGGAAAGCAGCACCGAGTCTGCGCGCGCCGTCTTTCAACCTCGCCGACTCATCCTCCGTGCGTACCTGCGCCGACTCGAAGACGGCCAGGCACATCAGGCCGACGACCTCGGCCGAACCGTAGATGTACTCACTGAGTTCGGCGGCATCGAACGAGCTCGCGTCAAGGTCTTTCCTCATCGAGGAGAAGAACGGCCGACACAGGTCCATTCCGATGCCGTGCTGGCGCCCCGTCAGTGCGAAGGCGTGCACGATGAGGTTGGTGCTGTAGCCCAATTCGAGTGCTCGAGCCGTCTCTGCCTCGAGTTCGTCCAGCAGCAACGCGCGGGTGTCGACATCGACTCCGGCCGCCTCGGCAGGCCCGTCGACGAGCTCGTCAGCGATGCGAACGAGCGCGTATATGCGTGCGATGTCGCTGCGGACAGCCTGGTCGAGGAGGCGACTGGCCCAGCCGAACGATGTCGAGTACCGACGGATGACGACGGACGCGCTCGCTTTCGCGGTCGCGTTGTAGAGCTCGAGGTCGGTCGTGTTCATGAGGCGCGAAGGTTGCATGCTGCGGTCAGAGTGTTCAACTGCTCTCTCAGCCCCGGCGGCAACGCCGCGTCGCTGATCAGTTGGTGCGCCTGCTGGCAGCGCTCGGTGATGAGGGATTCCACGAACACGCGGGCGCCTGATTCTTCGATGACGCGCCTCAGCTGATCGGCTTCAGCGCTCGTGAGCGAGCTGTCGCCGAAGAAGGGCGCGACCTCTGACCATGACGCATCGGCGCGCGCATAGGCGATGAGAAGAGTTTCCTTCCCTTCCCGCAGATCGCTCAGCGTGGACTTGCCCGTGTTCCGCTCATCGCCGAAGAGCCCGAGCACGTCGTCGCGTAGCTGATAGATCACGCCGATTGCACGAGATATGACTCGGAGCTCGTCGACCAGGCTCGGCGCAGCGCCGGCCAGGATGGCGGCGAAGAGGAGAGGAGCCTGGAACGAGTAGACGGCCGTCTTCTGCTCGATCATCGTCAGTACGTCGTCGGGACTCGCGTTCTGCAGATGCATGCTGAGCCAGACGTCATGGTGTTCCCCGGCAGCGCTCTCGAACACCGTCTCATCGAAGACATCGAGAATGGCGCGTCGGGTGCTCTCTTGAACTTCGAGGCGCGCCAGCAGGGAATGCGCCATGGTCAGCGTGAGGTCGCCTGCGAGGATCGATGATGCCTCGCCCCAGGAGTGTGCGTCGCGTCGAGGGATTCCCTGCAGCATCGCTTCCGAGGCGAATCTGCCGCTGATGTTCATCTCTCCGCGGCGCATCAGATCTTTGTCGATCACGTCGTCGTGAATGACGAGCGTCATGTGAAGGAGCTCTATGGCACACGCCGCCTCGATTGCGGATCGCTCGTCGACGCCTCCCAGAGCCTCATACGCGTCGATCAGCATTCGCGGCCTGATCTTCTTTCCGCCCGTGGCCATGTGCTCGAGCGATTCCCAGAGCTGTGCGTAGGAGCTGCTGAAGCGCTGCGCGCGCTTGCGAGCATCCGCGATCACGTCCGCGAGCCTGCTTTCAAACGTCATTCCGGCGTCAGTGATCCGGACGTGGGGGTCAGACATCGTTCCTCGATTCGGCACCCGCTCGAGCGAAATGCGGAACCAGTGCAGGAAAGTGCTCCACAAGCCATGGGCTGAACGCCCAGGGGGTCAGCTGAGTGGCCTGGGACAGAGCAGTCACGGTCGTCCAACGGGTCTCTGAGACCTCGTTCGCGTTGGCATTCAGCGGTGAAGCTGCCCGAGCGATGAAGACAGGGCAGAACTCGTTCTCTTCGATTCCTGAGGCGTCGCGAGCGGAGTACCCAAAATCGGGGAGTGCGCACGCGATGTCATCGATCGCGAGGCCGAGCTCGAACTCTGCCCTGCGCCGCACCGCAGCTTCGAGACTCTCTCCGGGAGCGGGGTGACCGCAGAAGGAGTTGGTCCATACTCCCGGCCATGTCGTCTTGGAGAGGGATCGTCGCGTGACGAGAAGCCTCCCTTCCTCGTCGACCACGTGACAGGAGAATGCGAGATGGCGCGGTGTGGAGGTGCCGTGGACGCTGGCTTTGTCATGCACGCCGACAGGGGAGCCTTCGCCGTCGACGAGAACAACCATTTCCACCGCGTTCCTCATTTCGTTAGCCAGGCGAGAGTTCAACTTAGCATATTAAAGAGTATGCTGTCAGCGTGCCGAAATCGCCGCGATCTGTTACGCAGGATACGTCCATGCGCTACTTCTCCAGCGATTCCGATTTTCCCGGACGCGCGGGTCTGAGCGAAAGTGACCTTGAGCAGTGCATCAGAGTGATGCAGTCCTTGCACGAGTGGCAGGAAGCATCACGCTCGCTCTCCGAGGCGTCGCGCCGCTACATGAAGCTCAACGAGAGCGACATGCGTGCGATACGACTGCTGATCCGCGCCCAGAAGCAGAACGCGATCGTCACGCCGAAGGACATCGCACAGGAAGTCGGAATCTCAAGCGCCTCGACCACGAAGCTCGTCGACCGCCTCGTCGAGGGCGGGCACATCGTTCGCGTGCCGCACCCGAGTGATCGCCGCACGATGTGCATAGAAGTCACTGACTCCACGGCGAACTCGGCGCAGAACACTATCGGTCGTCAGCACGCTCGGAGATTGTCGGCGGCGGCATCGATGAGTCCTGCGGAGCGGGAGATCGTGATCCGCTTTCTCTCCGCGCTCACGGAAGCAGACTCGCCCCAGAGCTATCTGACTTCGCCGCCGCGTGCCGCTTCTGTCGGCTACTGAGCCCCGGGTACGCTGAACGACTCCCGGATGGCAGGTTCCAATGTGGGATGGATGAACTCGAACCCGGCGGCTGCGAGTTTCTCCGGTAGCACCCACCGGCTCTTGAGGATCAGCTCAGTCTCGGTGCGGATGCCGATGGCCCCGAGCTCGAGCATCCATCTCGGCATCGCGGGTCCGAAACGCACGCCCAGAACTCGGCGCACGGTCGCCATGAAGATGTTGTTGTCGACGGGGTAGGGTGCCGCGGCGTTGACGGCTCCCTCCAGTTCGGGGTGTGCCTCGAGGAAATCGATGATGCGACCCACATCCTCGATGTGCACCCAGCTGAACTTCTGAGTTGCGCGTTTCGCGCCGGGTAGGTGCCCTGTTCCTGCGGCACGCCGGGCCGCAGACACGGGCCACCAGCCGTCGTACTGGGCGCCGCCGAGACCGATTCTGGCGAGCCGCTTCAGCGGCGTGAGTACGCCGCCGTCACCGAGCACGATCGTGCTCCGCAGTGCCACCCGCCGGGTGCGAGGAAGATTCTCGGCGAACAGGGCGTGCTCCCACGCTTTCGCGACCTCGACGGAGAATCCGCGGCCAAGCTCACCCGACGATTCGGTCATCGGACGATCCATCGCGTGCCGATAGATCGTCGCGGTCGACGAATTGATCCACAGTGCCGGTGGATTCTTCGCTGTCGCTATGGCCGAGCTGAGCGATGCTGTGGTGTCGAGCCGCGAGCGCAGGATCTCGGCACGATGCGCGGGCGTGTACCGGCAGTTCACGCTCTTGCCGGCGAGTCCTATCACGAGAGCGGCGCCGTCGACGGCGTCGCCGATTCCCTGCTGGTCTCCCCATCGCAGATCGGCGCCGGAGCGCGAGATCGTGACGACCTCGCGTTCCTCGTCGCGATATTTGCGCTGCAGGTGCTGACCCATGAAGCCGGATGACCCACCGATCACCACTCGACCGATGCTCATGATGCTTTCTCGATGCGGTAGCTGAAATCGCCGGAGTACTCGTAGACGCGGCCGAGCAGCGGTACATCGATCGTGACGGATACCCGCTGGCGATCGACGGCGTCGTCGAAGCTCTCGGTCAGCTTCACGACCGGTGCCAGAAGCCGCGGCACACGAAAGCGCAGGCGCCTCCACCGGAGCCCGATGGCATGGCTGATCAACCAGAGAGCGCCGTCGTCGACGACGATCTCGAAACTTGCCGCGACGACCCCAGAGCCGCCGAGTTCATCGACGAGCCGTCCGTGGGCGTTCAATGAGACGGCGTCGCGCATCGCCCACGATTCACCTGGCAACAGGAACTCGCGTTCGCTGACAGCACGACCGGCGATGAGTCGGTTTGTGATGCGAAAAGGCACACTCAGCTGCCACCCCGCGTAGATCACACCGCGATCGTGCAGCGGCCGCAGCAGCGGCCACAGCCAGCGGCGAGGCGTGCCAACGCGGCTGAAGGTGCCTTCGCCTATGCCGATGTGCCCCTCGGGGAGCGCGCTGAAATAGTCGCGCAGTCGGGGATGCAGTTCATCGAGGCGCACGCCGAGAGCCTGAGCGTATGGAGAGGGTGAGTCGGGCTGCACGCTACGACCCTATCCGCCCCTTGGCTCAGCGAAGCACGCTAGACAGCAGCAGGCTGGTCTGTGAGTTCTGCACTCCCTCGATGGAGCGGATCAGCCCGAGCAAGCGATCGAAGTCGCCGAGAGATTCGGTGCGCAGCTGAGCGACGAGATCCCAGCCGCCGTTGGTGGTGTGCAGCGCGATGATCTCGGGGATGCCGCGCAGGCGCCTGATGACGGTATCCGTGGTCCGACCCTCGACCTCGATCAGCGCGATCGCCTGGAGCGTCAGAGGGTCTGACTCATCCCGCACACGAGCGGTGAAGCCGATGATCGTGCCGTTCTCCTGCAGCCGCTCGATGCGTGCAGAGACGGTCGCACGAGACACATCCAGCATCCGCGCCAGCGCAGCGCTGGATGCCCTACCGTCCTGTCGGAGTGCCGCCAGCAGGCGTCGATCGAGCTCATCGAGCTGTTTCATGTACACATTGTACGGTCAAGGTGCACAGTGTGTGAGTTTCTCAATCGATCGTTCGGCAACGTGCGCATTGAGGTTGCACATCGACAGGTCATAGCGTGAGTGAAGACGTACGCGAAAGGAACACCATGACTCGTTTGGTCGATGTGCGAAACATGGCTCGCTGGATATCAGAGCAAGGGCCGCAACGCTGCATCGCAGGACTGGTCGAGTATCTCGACGCGGACTTCCGACGCTGGGAGGAGTTCGACAAGAGCCCTCGGGTGGCCAGCCACACACCCTTCGGAGTGATCGAGCTCATGCCCACGAGCGATCACGAGACGTACGGGTTCAAATACGTCAACGGCCACCCCTCCAATCCTCTGCGCGGGTTTCAGACCGTCACCGCGTTCGGTGTGCTCGCTGATGTGCACAACGGATACCCGACCTTCCTCGCAGAGATGACTCTGCTCACCGCATTGCGCACCGCGGCGACGTCGGCGCTCGCCGCGCGCACCCTCGCACGCGGGGATTCACGTGTCATGGCGATGATCGGAACAGGTAGCCAGGCGGAGTTCCAGGCGCTCGCGATGCGCCACACGCTCGGCATTGACGAACTGCGTGTCTACGACGTGGATCCGGATGCCGTCGCCAAGTTCGTGCGCAATCTGAAACCTCTCGGATTCGCGATCGAGGTCGCTGCGGACGCCGGTGAGGCGGTGCGAGGGGCGGACATCGTCACCACCTGCACGGCCGACAAGCAGCTCGCGACCGTGCTGCACGACGCGGACGTGAGCGCGGGGATGCATCTGAACGCGATCGGGGGCGATTGCCCGGGGAAGACCGAACTCGACCCTGCGATCCTCGATCGCGCCGAGGTCTTCGTCGAGTACACGCCGCAGACACGCATCGAAGGCGAGATCCAGCATCAGCCGGAGGGCTTTGAGGTCACCGAACTGTGGGAGGTGCTTCTCGGGCGCAAGCGCGGGCGCACGGCCGCTGCGGACATCACCCTTTTCGACTCGGTCGGATTCGCGATCGAGGACTTCTCCGCCCTGCGCTATCTGCGAGATCAGGTCGCGGGAACGGACTACGAGAGCGAGATCGACCTCGTCGCTTCGCCGGACGATCCCAAGGACCTGTTCGGCATGGTCGGCGCATTCTCCCCGGTCGGCTGAGGTGTCGGTCCAGGCGCCGCACGCGGTCGTCATGGTGCGGCCGCAGCGGTTCATACCGAACCCAGAGACAGCGGCGGACAACGCCTTCCAGTCGCTGCCGGAGCTCGCACGTGACGAGATCGCGCGTGCGGCGCACGACGAAGTCACGCACGCCGCGCGAGTTCTCGCCGACGCTGGAGTCAGGGTGCACCTGTTCGACGACACCGACCAGGACCGGCCGGACAGCGTCTTTCCGAACAACTGGTTCTCGACGCACGCCGGCGGACATGTCGCGCTCTTCCCGATGTATGCCCCGAACCGCCGGACGGAGCGTCGCGCCGACATCGTCGAGATGATGAAGACCGAGTATCGGGTGCAACAGGTCGTCGACTATTCGGGCATGGAGCCGGACGGTCTCTTTCTCGAAGGCACGGGAGCGATGGTCATCGATCACGAGTTCCGTCTCGTCTACGTGTCGCGGTCGCGCCGAGCGAATCCGGTGCTGCTGGAGCGGTTCTGCACCATGTTCGGCTACGAGCCGATGGTCATGGATGCTGTGGACGAGACAGGCGCGCCGATCTATCACACCAACGTGATGATGACGATCGCCACGGATTTCGCCATGGTCGGGCTCAGCCTGATCGCCGATCGACATCGTCGCGACGAGGTGGCGGCCAGGATCAGCGCGCAGGGGCGCAGAGAGATCATCGACCTCTCCGCGACTCAGATCGCCTCATTCGCCGGCAACGCGATCGAGTTGCAAGGCGATCGAGGCCGCATCCTCGCGCTGTCGACGCGTGCGCTCGCATCGTTGGAACATGACCAGCGTGCCGTCATCGAACGCACCTGCGAGATCATTGCGCTGCCGGTGCCGACGATCGAACTCGCCGGCGGCTCCGTGCGCTGCATGATCGCAGGACTGCATCTGGACCCGCGTAGCACGCCCGTTGACCAGCCGGGGCCACGAGTCTAAAGTTCGCGCAGGCGAACCAGTCGCTCGTGCCCTGTCTCCTCAAGTTCTGCGATCTCATCGCGAGACTTCAGGAAATCGGAGAATGACCGATATCCCAGTGCCTTCTCGCTGAAGGACGGATCCATCCGCCGCATATGGGTCTTCACCGCAGAACTGTGCAGCCATTCGTCGGCGCCGGCCTTGTCATGGCCCAGACGCAGAGCGCGCTCGAGGAGAAGGGTTCCCTCATCTTGTTCGGTGGTGGGAGTCTCGACCGCTGCCGGTTCAGGCTCGACGATCTTGGCAGGCTTCTTGGCACGCGTTCTCGTGCCCGCCTTCTTCGCTGGGGCACCAGATTCAGCATCCGATGCCGGCTCCTGCACCGCTGTCTCTGCAGCCGCGATCACCGGTGCGACCGCGGGTTTCGCAACGGGACGCACAACGCCGGGGAGAGAATCGTAGGATTCGAATTCGTCACAGGCTGCCGCAAGCGATTTCGCAGTGGAACCCGCCACGCCCACGCCGATCACGTAGCGGCCGAGCCGCTTGCAGCGCTGCGCAAGCGGCACATAGTCGCTGTCGCCTGCGACGATCACGACGTGTGTCAGATCGGGTAGGCGGAACATGTCTTCCACCGCGTCGACGGCGAGACGGATGTCGGCGCCGTTCTTCGCGTACGCCGCGGCAGGGAACAGCTGCACGAGATCGACGGCGCGCGCGACCAGCTGCGACCGATACACGGCGTTGACGGGAGAGGACCAGTCCGCGTACGCGCGCGTCAGGACGAGAGTTCCGAATGACGCCGCATAGTCGATGATGGCGCCGACTTCGATCATCGCGCTCTTGAGTCGTTCGCCGACCTCAGGGTCGCTCGGGTTCTCAGAGATGCGCTGGCGATCTTTGCCGTAGGCGTTGCGGCCGTGGACGCGGTCATACCAGCTGATGACGATGTTGTCGAAGTCGAGGTAGACAGCGACTCTGGTGTCCTGCGGGTCAGCCATTCGTGAGCTCCTCACTGGGGTAGCGGACGCCGATCTGAGTGCGAATCTCGTCGAGCGTGCCCATGATCGCGACGCTCTCCGCCAGCGGCAGGATGTCACCCTCGAGGATTCCGTCGTGCACGAGGCGTTCCGCGGCCAGTGCCTGATACTGCATGCCCCGGCCTTCGACCTTCGATGTGTACTCTTCCTGCACGGTGGAATCGGGTGCGACGACTCGGAACGACGTGGGGGTGTACCAGACGCGGTCGATGTCGATCCTTGCTTTCGTTCCGATGATCGTCGCGGTGTTCGGACCGGCAGCACGCGAGGATGAAAGGGTCGTCGAGACCGCGCCGGCGTCGTGGGTCATCATCGTGGCGACCTCGGCATCGGCGCCCGTCTCGCCGAGGCGTGCCGTGGCGGTGATCGTGCTCGGTGCGCCGAGGATGTCCCAGACGAACGAGATGGGATAGATGCCGAGATCGAGGAGAGCTCCGCCGCCCAGTTCGAGGGCGTTGAGCCGGTGCAGAGGATCGGACGGGAGCAACTGCGTGTGGTCAGCGCTGACGGCGCGGATCTCGCCGAGCACGCCGGAATCGACGAGCTCGCGCACACGTACCATGTGCGGCAGATAGCGCGTCCACATCGCCTCCATCGCCAGCAGTCCGCGTTCGCTCGCGATCCGCTGGATGTCCTCGGCCTCGGCGCGGTTGAGTGTGAACGCTTTCTCTACGAGCACGTGCTTGCCGTGCTCCAACGCGAGTTTCGCACCCGAATGGTGCATCGGATGAGGTGTGGAGACGTAGATGATGTCGACATCGGGATCCGTGACCAGCGCCTCGTAAGAGCCGTGCGCGTGAGGTATGTCGAAGTTCGCTGCAAATGCATCAGCGGACGCCTGCGAGCGCGAGCCCACAGCGACAAGATCGAGACCTGCAGTGCGCAGATCAGAGGCGAAGGCGGTGGCGATGCCACCAGTGGCGAGGATTCCCCAGCGAAGACCAGTCATCCTCTCAGCGTAGAGCAGATGAGAGTGCCTCCTGCGGGACCAGCGGGAACACCTGCTCGGCGATCCGCTCGAGTTCGTCGTCGAGCGGAGACGCCTGGATGAGCAGCAGCGTGATACCGGCCTCGGCGTAGTCGTTGATGCGATCTGCGACCTGCTCGGCAGTGCCGACGAGATTCGGGCGCAGCCCTCTGGTGCCGACGGAGTACTCGCGCTTGGTCACATCCAGAGCCAGCTTCGAGTTGTTGCGGAACTCTTCGAAGGAGGCGTAGCCGGGGGAGGAGGGGTCGACGGTGGTGATGCGGTCGATCTCTCGCTGCGCCTCGGCTTCGGTGTCTCGAACGATCACGTACGCAGGCATGCCGAACTCGGCGATCGAGCGCCCGTGCAGCCGTTCAGAGCGAACATTCATGTCGGCGACGTTGCGGCGCACCTCCTCGAGTGTGCCCCCGTGCATGACATACGCGTCGGCGAAGTCGGCGATCGCTTCGCGGCCGGCTTCGCTCTCGCCGCCGGCGAAGACGACCGGATGAGCCGAGGGCTTCGGCTCGACGATCGTTCCGTCAAGTTCGTAGTGGTCACCGGCGAACGCGAAAGGCGTGTGCACCCAGAGTCCGTTCAACACGTCGACGAACTCCTTCGCCTGCGTGTAGCGCGCGTCGTGGGCAGGAAAGTTTCCGCCGAACTGCCGTGCTTCCTCTGCCCACCAGGCGGCGACGACGTTCAGCGCGATACGGCCGGGGGCGATGCTGTCCAGCGTGCTGACCGTCTTCGCCAGCACCGCAGGCAGATGAAAGCCGGGACGCACGGCCGTCATCACGCGGAGGTGCTCGGTGACGGCCAGGATCGCTGCCGTCAGCGACCACGCTTCAAGGCTCGGCGCCTCGATGCCCTTGCGATCGTTGAGGTAGAGCTCCGGGACGAGTGTGGTGTGGAAGCCGAGTCGGTCAGCTTTCACCGAGACGTCCCTGATGTGCTCCCAGGTGGCAGCCATCCGGCCCTCGTCTGTGACGTTGCGCAGAAAACCGCCGTAGACGGGGGTCCAATATCCGAGATTGATGCTCATGATGCTCCGGCTTCCTTGCGCGAGGGCGCAGGTCAGATGCGCGCGAGGGCGCGGTCGAGATCGGCGATGATGTCGGCGGGTGCTTCGAGTCCGGCGCTCAGCCGGATCGTGTTCAGCGATATGCCGACGGCAGTGCGTTGCGTGGCGCTCAGATGCGAGTGCGTCATCGAGGCGGGATGCGCGACGAGGCTGCGCGCGTCGCCGATGTTGGCCACCAAGCGCACGACTTCGAGCGCGTCGATCACCTCGGCGACGCGCGCCTGGGCGCCGGCATCCTCGGCCCCTCGAATGTCGAACGAGAACACCGACGGCGCACCGCGCGGGAGGTAGTGCTCGGCGAGCGCGTGCCATGGATTGTCAGCAAGCGCCGGATGGTGCACGGCGGCGACCTTCGGATGCTGCGACAGGTGCTCGGCGATCGCCAGTGCTGTGGCGCTCTGGCGCGCGACGCGCAGATCGAGTGTTTCGATGCCCTGCAGGATCTGCCAGGCGTTGAAAGGTGAGAGCGATGGTCCCAGATCGTGCACGTATTTCGTCTTCGCGAGGACCGCGAAAGCCTGGCCGATGCCGAATCTTTGCCAGAGCACCACGTCGCCGAGTCTCGGATACACCGCGGTGAACTGCGGCCAGCGCTCAGGCTGTGCGCCGAAGTCGAACGAACCCTGATCCACGACGACTCCGCCGAGGGATGTGCCGTGACCCGACAGGAACTTCGTCGCCGAGTGCACCACGAAATCCGCGCCATGCTCGCCCGGGCGCAGCAGGTACGGAGTCGCGACAGTGTTGTCGATGACCAGTGGGACGCCGGCCTCATGGGCGATGTCGGCGACCAGACGCAGGTCGAGCACCTGAGCGACGGGATTGGCGACCGACTCGGCGAACAGGGCGCGCGTCTGGGGCCGGATCGCGCGCCGCCAGGCGTCGGCGTCGTCCTGATCGACGAACGTCACCGAGATGCCGAAGTCGTCGAAGGTGTCCTGGAAAAGATCGACGGTTCCGCCGTAGAGCTGACCTGCTGAGACGATGTGCCCGCCGCGACCGGCGAGGGCGAGCAAGGTGACGGCGACAGAGGCCTGCCCCGATGCCACGGCGACTGCGCTCTGGCCGCCCTCCAAAGCTGCCACACGTTCCTCCAGCACCAGTTGGGTGGGACTCGCGCTTCGGCTGTAGAGGTTGCCCGGCTTGCGCAGAGCGAATATATCGGCGGCGTCGGCCAGCGATGCGAACTCGTACGCGGCCGTCTGATAGATGGGCGGCACCGCGCTGTTCTGCACGGTGCCTGCAACATAGCCGGACTGCACCTGCCGGGTCGAGAACGCGCTCATACTCTCACCCGGGCGTCCGTGCGCCGCAGCACCGGTGCGTGCACATCTCCGCCGCGCAGACGCTCGAGCCACAGCACGATCGATGCCGCGACGCTGCGGTGTGACTGGTCATTGAGTGCGTCGTGCAGCCCCGCGACAGTCTCGATCAGTTCGAGGTCGGGCACAGCGCTCAGCAACGAGGCCGCTTCGGTGATCGGAGAGACGACGTCGGCGGAACCGTGGAAGGCGAGTACCGGCACAGCGACCGCGGCGAGATCAGCGGAGGCGGGCACCGGCTCGACGTCGACAGTGTCGGTGCGAGCGGCGTCCGTGGCGAGCACACCGAGGTGAAGTGGGCATGCCGTGCGCTCGGTGTCGGCAGGCTGCGCGGCGTCATCGACGTCGACAGGCGTGCCGGCGATGATCGCCGCATCCGCGTTCGCGCCCTGGGCGAGCACCCTCAGAACCGAGGCGGCCCCGGTATCTGAACCGACGAGCACACGGGGGGCGTCGGCGGTGGGGATCCACGCGGCTGCGGCGTCAGCATCCCCTTCGAAGACGGCCACCGTGTAGCCGTCGGCGCTGATGCGCCTGCCGAAGCGTTCGTAGACAGCGGCGCGTTCGCCGCGTCCGGTGACGACGGCGAGAGTGCCGCGAACACGCGCAGCTGGCCAGATGGCGGCGGGGGAGACGGTCGAAGTCATGCGTCCATATTGGGTGGGCCGGTCCCGTTCGCGACACGGATGTGTCCAACTGTTGCAGTGTGTGTCGCCCTGCATCGCTGCTGATGGTTCGGGTCGAGATCGGCTCCTACGTTCGCTCCCATGACCTCACGTCCACGACTCGCTTCGCTCTCCGCCCTCACCATCGCTGTCCTTGCCCTGACGGGCTGCGCCACTGCTCAGGCCGCCGGCGACGGCGACGGATCCACCTCGCTGACCTGGGGGTGGCGGCTGCCGACGAGCTGGGATCCAGTGACGTCCACCGCCGGTTGGGACACCCACGCTCTGGCGCTGGTCTACGACGGACTCACTCAGCTGAACACTGAGGGAGAGCCTGTGCCGGGGCTCGCCGAGTCATGGGAGTACAACGACGACGGCACCGCGATCACGTTCCATCTTCGCGAAGGCGGCGCCTTCAGCGACGGCGCCGCAGTGACCGCCAAGGCCGTCAAACTCAACCTCGAGCGTGGACGCGACCAGGAAAACTCCACTCTTGCGGGGCAATTGCGCATCATCGCCGATGTGGACGCAGTGGATGAGTACACGGTCACCGTGCATCTCGATCAGGCCGACTATCAGGTGCCGTACCTGTTCGCAGGGAAGACCGGGTTCATCGTGAATCCCGTGGCCTTCGAAGACGTGGCATCACTGGCGACGCAGCCGCAGGGCGCCGGGCCCTTCGCACTCACTGAGTATGTCCCCAACGCGCACGCGACACTCGAGAAGAATGACGAATACTGGAACGCCGACCGCATCTTCCTCGACGATCTCTCCGTCGTGCCCGTGGCGGAAGACGCCACCGCGGTCGCCGGGGTCAGCTCCGGGCAGTGGGACGTCTCGATCATCCCGGCCTCCCAGGTCCAGGGCGCGGAGGCTGCGGGGCTCGAGGTCGAAGAGATAAAGGCGCTCACCGTGCGCGCTCTCGACGTCAACGGCACTGTCGCACCCTTCGACGATCAGCGCGTGCTGCAGGCGATCAGCCACGCGACCGACCGCCAGGCGCTGATCGATGCCACCTACTTCGGCCATGGAACGCCGAACTGGCAACCGTTCCCCGACGGCTACGTGGCGCACAACGAGCACCTCGACGACCTGTATCCGCACGACCTCGATGCCGCCGAAGCGCTTCTCGTCGAGGCCGGATACCCTGATGGCGTCGACATCACCCTGACGCTCGGAGAGGACGACACCGCCCTGGCGGAGCTGCTGCAGGCGCAGTGGGCTGAGGCCGGTATCCGCGTGACGCTCAACGTTCAGGCGGCCGGTGCGATCGCGCAGAACTACGTGCAGCGCACCTTCCCGTTCGTGCTGGACAGTTACTCAGGGCGGCAGTCTCCGCTGCAGGCGCTCGAGGTTCTGTACGGACCGGAGGGGCTGATGAACCTCGGACGCGAGACGCCGGACGAGCTCACCGCGGCCATCGATGTGGCCAGAGCGACGCCGACAGACGACCCCGGCTACGCACAGAACATCCAGAACGCCGTCGATATCGGCGTGAGGCTGCAGCCGAACACCTTCCTGTTCAGCTGGCCGCGCATCCTGATCCATACCGACAAGGTCACCGGCATCCAGCACTGGCTCGATGTGCAGCGCTGGGAAGACGTGAAGGTCGAAGGCTGAGGACGATGACGACGACCCTGACCGCAGGAGCGGCGCTCGCGCCCGCAACCGAGGAACTGCCGGCGGCACGCCGGACGTGGCCCGTCCTGCGCACTGCGCTGACGACGCTCGCAACAGCGGTCACCGTTTTCGTCATCGCGACCTTCGCGACCTTCGTCCTTGGCGCCGCGAGCGGGTCGAACCCTGCAGCGGTGGCACTGGGAGAAGTCGCCACTCAGGCCGACGTCGACAGGCTCAATCGGGTGTTCGGCCTGGACCGGCCGCTCCTCGTCCGTTACGTCGATTGGATCTCTCACGCCGCGCTGGGCGATCTCGGCACGAGCTGGTTCACTACGATCCCGGTCGCCGACAGCATCGCTCAGGCGTTCCCGGTGAGCTTGTCGATCGCCGCCGGAGCGATCCTGCTCGCGCTGCTGTTCGGCTTCAGCGGCGGTGTGGTGGCGGCGGTGACCCGCGGCGGCATCATCGATCGCGTCGTGACCGTGGCCAGCACGGTATCGGCCACCGTTCCCGCTTTCGTCGCCGCGATCGCCCTCATCCTGCTTTTCGCCTACGCGCTCCCCGTCTTCCCTGTCGCAGGCTACGTGCCGCCCCACGTGAGTGTGACCGGCTGGCTGATGTGCCTGGTTCTGCCCTCGATCGCGCTGAGTCTTGACGCGGGAGCTGACATCGCCCGCCAGTTGCGCACCTCTCTGGTGGGCACCCTCCGCGAGAACTACATCGTCGGCGCGCGCGTGCACGGCCTCGCCCCCTGGCGCATCGTCTTCCGGCATGCTCTGCCGATCGCATCGACGCCGGCGCTGTCGGTCCTGGGTGTGCACGCGCCGCGTCTCATCGGCGGAGCCGTCATCACCGAGGTGATCTTCGGGATGCCCGGTCTCGGACAACTCGCCAACCGTGCTGCCCTGCAGGGTGACATCCCAGTGGTACAGGGCGTCCTGCTCGTCACGATCTTCATGGTCGTGATCATCGGGGCGGTCATCAATCTCATCATCGTCCGTGCTCAGGGAACCGAACGGAGCGCCGCATGAAAACTCTGGTTCGCCTGTGGTCCGGTGGGTGGGCGGTGCGCGTCGCGCTGCTGGTCATGCTCGTCGTTGCGGTGGTCGCGATCGGCGGTGAGGCTCTGGCACCGTACGACCCGCTCGCGCAGGACACTTCGAACGCCCTGCAGAACGCATCGCTCGCGCATCTGCTCGGCACTGACTACCTCGGCCGCGATGTGCTCTCACGTCTGCTGGCGGGTGCACCGGCCTCTTTGCTGAGCGCTCTGGGAGCAGCGCTGACGGGGCTGCTCTTCGGCGCCGTGCCCGGCGCGCTCAGCGCCTTCGTGCCGAAGGCAGGCGAGTGGCTTTCGCTCCGAATCGTGGATGCACTGCTGTCGCTGCCGTTCATCCTGTTCGCGATCGTCTTCGCCGCTCTGCTCGGAAACGGGCTGATCCAGGCGACGGCAGCGATCGGCATACTCATCGCGCCGAGCTTCTTCCGCATCGCCAGGGCTGCGACGCTGAGGGTACGCGATTCTCAGTACGTCGAGGCAGCTCTGCTGCTCGGTGGCTCGGCGTTGTGGGTGCTGCGGCGGCATGTGTGGCGTCAGGTCGCGCCCAACCTCGTCGTGGCGTCGGTTTCCGCACTGGGCGGCGCGCTGCTCGCGGTCGCCTCTCTCACCTTTCTCGGAATCGGCGTTCAACCGCCCGCACCGACCTGGGGCGGCATGCTCGCCAGCGACCTCGGCTACCTCAGTCAGCGTCCGCTCGGTCCGCTGGGCCCCGCCCTGGCGATCATCGTCACGGTGGCCGCGTTGAATCTGCTCGCAGATGCGGTGCGCGATGCGTTCGGAGCGGATGCCGTGCCCGCTCACACCCGCCAGAAGGAGAAGATCCATGGCTGATGCATTCCCGACGCCTCTCGCGGAAGCCCCTGTCCCGTTGCAGGACGATATCGTTCCTCCGGCCTCGACCTCGGCGCTGAGCGGCGCTCACGCAGACCCCGCACGCTTCGGCCCGTCCTTCGACGAAGGCTCTCTTTCCCGCCCTGCAGTGGCTGCAGCCGAGCGTCTCGTGATCACGGCGCGCGATGGCACCGAACTCGTGCACGGAGTGTCTGTGGTGGTGCGTCCAGGCGAGGCCGTGGGGATCGTCGGCGAATCCGGCAGCGGTAAGACGCTCACGTGCCGCGCTCTGCTCGGGATCCTCCCTCATGGTCTCACCGTCAGCTCCGGGACGATACGGATCGACGATCGCGACCTGACGCACGCGGCGGAGCGAGAATGGCGGCGCGTGCGCGGCACGCGGGTGGCTGCGGTCTTCCAGGATCCTGCCTCCTATCTGCATCCGGCCATCCCCGTCGGAGCGCAGCTCGTGGAGACACTGCGCATCACGGCAGGCGTGCCCCGACGCCGCGCTCGACAGCAGGCGCGCGAACTGCTGGACGACCTCGGCATCCGCCGGGTCGACCTGGTTCTTCGTCAGCGCGTCGCGCAACTGAGCGGAGGGATGCTGCAGCGCGTACTGATCGCGATGGCGCTGGCCGCTGACCCTGCTGTCCTCATCGCCGACGAGGCGACGACCGCGCTCGACGTCACGGTGCAGGCAGAACTGCTCGAACTGCTGGCCAGGCTGCGGCTCGAGCGCGATCTGGCGTTGATCCTCGTCTCCCACGACCTCGCGGTTGTGGCGCAGGTCTGCGAGCGCGTCCAGGTCTTCCGCGACGGCCGCGTCGTCGAGGCGGGCGCAACATCTCGGGTGCTGCGGGCACCAGGGCACCCCTACACTCGCGAGCTGCTCTCGGCGCATGCCGCGTACGGACTTGAGAGGTATCTCGCGTGACTTCCGGAGAGAGTGAGGCTCCGATGCTCGAACTCGATGGCGTCTGCGTCGACTACGGGCGGGTGCGCGTACTCGATCGCATCTCGTTGAGCATGCGAGCGGGCGAGGTCGTCGGCATCGTCGGCGAGTCGGGGTCAGGCAAGACCACACTGGCGCGGACGATACTGCGCGCTGTCGCAGCGTCCGAAGGTCGCGTGCACGTGGCGGGCCGGGACGTCAGCCGCCTGCGTGGGGGAGCGCTGCGCCACTGGCGACGATCGGGTGCGGTCCAGTATGTGTTCCAGGATCCCCTGCGCTCATTGGACCCCGGCGTGAGCGTCGGGGATTCGATCGTCGAAGGACTGCGGATCGCGCGCGTTCCCACGGCGGATGCTGCGCGTCGACGCCATGCGGCGATCGAGGCGGTCGGGCTCGATGAAGAGCTCATCCGCCGATTGCCTTCGGGATTGTCCGGCGGGCAACGACAGCGTGCAGCGATCGCGCGGGCGCTCGTCGTCGAGCCCCGTCTGCTCATACTCGACGAACCGGTCAGCGCACTCGATGCGGCAAGTCGGGATCGTGTGGTGCAGGCGCTCGTCGCGTTGCGGGATGCACGAGGCAGCGACCTGGCCATGTTGGTGATCTCGCACGACATCGGGTCGCTCGCCGCGATGAGTGACCGACTCGTGGTGCTCGATCACGGGCACATCGTCGAAGACGGTCCCACTCGACGTGTGATCTCCCGACCTGAGCACCCGTACACCCGTGCACTCATCGATTCCGTTCCCCTCATCCGCACACCGTCCGCCAACCGGCCCTGACCATTGGAGCTGCCGTTATGCCCATCGAAGTACTCGGAATGATCGCCACGACCGCAGGGTCGGAGTCGAAGGCTCTCTCCGGTCCCGTCATCGATCCCGCCTACGTGCGCGAGTTCTCGCAGGCGCATGAGGACGCGGGGTTCGACCGCGTGCTGATCGGATACAGCGCGAGCTCACCCGACGGATTCGCCGTGGCCGCCGCCGCCCTGCACTCCACGCGACGACTAAAGGTGCTCATCGCGCACCGCCCCGGGTTCGTTCCGCCCACGATCGTGGGGCGCAAGCTCGCAACCCTCGACCACCTGACCGGAGGCGGACGCGTCGCGATCCACCACATCACCGGTGGCAGCGAGGCCGACCAACGCCGCGACGGCGACTTCAGCGAGAAGTCCGACCGATATCGCCGTACCGGCGAGTTCATCGAGGTGCTGCGAAGGACACTCACCGAGACGGAGCCCTTCGACCATACCGGCGAGTTCTATCGGTTCGAGGGCGCGTACTCAGGCGTCAAGCCTGCGACTTCGGAGGGCATCCCGGTGTTCTTCGGCGGCCTCTCCGCGGGAGCCGTCGAGGTCGGCGCGAAGAGGGCCGATGTGTACATGCTCTTCGGCGAACCGCTCGCCGACGTCGCGGAGCACATTCGCACGATCCGCGCGGCCGCGGCGAAAGAAGGGCGCACGATCGAGTTCAGTCTTTCCACGCGCCCGATCATCGCCGAGACGGAGGACGAGGCCTGGGCCAAGGCGGATCGGATCTATGCCAAGGCCGAGAGGCTTCTCGACGAGAAGAAGGTCGGCAACACGTTGGCCTTCGCTGAGCCGCTGCGCCGCGAACGCACCGCAGTGTCGGCGGATCGGCTGCAGCAGCACGCCAGTCGCAGCGACGTTCACGATGAGCGGCTGTGGCTCGGCATCACCAAGCTCACCGGGCCCTCCGGCAACTCCACTGCCCCCGTGGGAACTCCGGCCCAGGTCGCCGAGGCGCTGCTGAAGTATTACGACCTGGGCGTGACGCGCTTCCTCATTCGTGGATTCGACCCGCTGGAGGATGTACGACACTGGGGGAAGGACTTGATCCCGCTGCTTCGCGAGGGCGCGCGACTTCGCGACGAAGCCGACGAGGAGCGCGTCGCCTGACCCCGGCTGTCGGGGCAGACGCTACGGCACCAGCGTGATCTTGCCCTGCGCCGCGTGCGCCTCGACGAGCTCATGTGCCCGGGCGGCCTGCGCGAGGGGGAGTTCCACTCCGAGCTCCACCTGGAAGTCACCGGCGGCGATCAGCTCGATCGCGATGCCGACTGCTTCCTCGCGCCACGCGAGTTCTTGATCGGTGAGCGGAACAGGTGAGCCGCCGCTGAATGCGCGGATGCCGAAGCCTGCCGCATCCGCACCGCGAACGATCGTCGCGATGCGATCGCGGTCAGCGACGAGCTCGAGCGAGGTATCGATCGCCTCGTCTGTGCCGATGCAGTCAAGTGCCACCGTCACGTCGCCGTCGACGACAGAGCGCACACGGTCGACGAGACCCTCGCCGTACGCCACAGGGATCGCACCGAGCTCGCGCAGCTGCTCGTGGCGGGCAGGGCTTCCGGTTGCGACCACCGTCGCCCCCCACGCCGCCGCGAACTGGATGGTGGCCTGTCCGACCGCGCCGGATCCGGCGTGCACAAGCCGAACATCGCCTTCGCCGACAGCGAGCGACCGCAGAGCCTGATACGCCGTGCCTACCGGGATGCTGAGGCCCGCGCCTTCGGCAGCGGTCACGGCATCCGGAAGCAGGTCGAGTTTCGATGTCTTGACAGCGAGGTGCGTCGCATACGTGCCCAGCGCTCCGCCGATGGCGACCCGGTCGCCGACAGCAAACTCACTCACACCGTCGCCCAGCGTTTCGATGACGCCGGCACCGTCGAATCCGACGCGTCGCGGTTCGGTGATGGGCGGCGATGGACGTTTGCCGGCGCGCAGCTTCGCGTCGAGCGGATTGACTCCTGCTGCTTCGATGCGCACCACGACTTCGCCGGGGCCGGCTGTCGGGTCGGGGATCTCTACGAGTTGGAGGACGTCAGGGGAGCCGATTTCAGTGTAAACGATCGCGCGAGCCATGCCGCCAGGTTACCCGGAAAGACGTTGTCGTCAGCCCCCGCGCAGGATTTTCGTGATCCGCTGGGGCGATACCGGCTGGGCGGTGCCCAGGCGCTGCGCGAACACGCTGATGCGGTACTCCTCGAGCAGCCAACGCACCTCGGCGAGTATCGGCGATGCGGCCGGGCTGAGGGGGATCGTCCCGCCTGCGTCTTCATAGACCTTCGCCATGCGCTCATACTCGCTCATCCTGGTGCGGTCCTTGCCTGGGTCGCTGGTGAGGGTGTCCAGACGGTCGAGCATGCCCTCCAGATACCTGGGTAGGTGAGCGAGGCGCTCGGTGCCGGTCTGGGAGATGAATCCAGGATGCAGCAGGCCACTGAGCTGCGATCGAATATCGTTCAGCGGCCCGAGTAGCGCGAGTGAGTTCTGCGACTTGATGCCCCGCTCGACCTCACGCGACTTCGTCAGGATCTTCGCGACGAGCGAAACGGTGGCGAACAGCTGATCGACGAGCATGGCGTTGACGCCATCGCGTGCCCTGAGGAACTCGGCTTCGGTGCGGATGACATGCGCTGGCAGGGCAGCGCGCACCACCGCAGCCCTGGCATCCTCGATCAGCGCCGCGACCGACGAGTACGGCGACGCGGCGAGGGCGAGCTTCTCCTGCGCGGTCAGGTGCTCCTGCACGTACGACGCCGGTGACGGCACGTTCAGCAGAACCAGCCGCAGCACGCCATCGCGTGTCGCGGCCGCCGCGGCATCCGCCGTGGACTCCACGCGAACCGAGACCGTCTTGCCCTGGTCGATGATTGCGGGGTACCCGCGAACCACGCCGCCGGCGACCTTCGTGTCGAGCACTTCGGGCAGGTCGCCGAACGTCCACGAAGTCAGAGCGTCCTGCTCGATGACGGTCGGACCCTGGCGCTTCGGCGCACCGAGAGCTCCGAGATCGGATGCCGCAGCGACGGACTCCGCGTCAGGCCGACTCTTACCGTTGTGTGCGGCCGGTCGGGCGATCGATCTGGCCACGCTCTGGCGTGCGCGGTCTGACAACTGGGACTGCAGTTCGCCCAGATCACGCGCAGAGCCGGCGACGCGTCCGCGCTCATCGACCGCCCGGAAGTTCATGCGCAGGTGGCCGGGAACGCGCTCATCCTCGAAATCCGTCGCAGAGACGGGTTGGTTCGCGAGCGGCTGGATCAACCGGGCGAGCGCTTCTTTCATTGAGCGCTGCGGTCGTCCGCCGTGTCGCTCCGGACCTTCTTCGGCGAGTGCTTCGCCGAACTTGTCCGCCCAGTCTGCGGCAGGCACGACGTGTCTGCGGATCGATTTTGGCAGCGCCCGCAGCAGGGCCGTGACAAGTTCAGCGCGAAGACCCGGAACCTGCCAGTCGAAACCTCGGTCCTCGATCTGTGCCAGCAGAGCGAGCGGGACGACGACACTCACACCGTCGTCTTCGGCACCGGGCTCGAAGCGATACGCGAGACCGAGCACCTGGTCGCCCTGCGTCCATCTGGTCGGAAACTCGTTCTGATCGGCGCGACCCTTCGACAGGCTCAGGGACTGATCGTCGAGAAGGTCGCTTTCGCGCATCACGAGCTGTTTCGGAGTGGTCTGCAGCGTCTCGCGCCACCATCTCTCGAAGGAGCGCACGTCGAATACCTCGGTGGGGATTCGCTCGTCGTAGAAGCGGAAGATCTCTTCGTCGCCGGCCAGGATGTCGCGTCGGCGCTCGCGTTCTTCGAGCTTCTCCAGACGCTTTCGCATCTCGTGGTTGCTGCGCCAGAAGGCGCTGACGCGTTTGTCGAGCCTGGTGGGATCCCACTCGCCGTCGACCAGCGCATGCCGCACGAACAACTCACGGGACGCAGCTCGATCGACCCGCGCGAACTGTATGCGTCGACGAGGCACGATCTCGACGCCGAACAGAGTCACCTTCTCGAAGGCGACAGCGGCTCCGGCGTCTTTGGACCAGTGCGGCTCGGAGATCGACCTCTTCGCCAGGTCACCGGCGAGAGACTCGGCCCAGGCCGGATCGATCGCGGCGACCGTGCGTGCGAAAGTGCGCGAGGTCTCGACGATCTCTGCTGCCATGACGGCCTGCGGACTCTTCTTGCGAAGACCTGAACCGGGAAATATCGAGAACCGGATGCCTCGGGCGCCTCGGTATTCGGCGATACGCCGCTTCGGGTCCTTTTGGCTCTTCGACTGTCCTTTCGGTGGCGTCTTCGTGTTCCGTTCGTCGAGCGTGCCGATCTGGGAGAGGAGACCGGACAGGAGCGCCCGGTGCACGGCGTCAGGATCAGCTGCCCCGCCCGTCCCGCTTCCTGAGCCGCCTCCGGTGCCGCTCCCTGAGCCGCTTCCGGTGCCGCTTCCTGAGTCGCCTCCGGTGCCGCTCCCTGAGCCCGTCGAAGGGTCGGCGCCTCGCCGCGGATTCTTCACCAGCGACCGCAGCTGACGATGCACATCGAACCACTCCCGCACCCGTACGTAGTTCAGGTGCTCTGACCGGCACATGCGCCGAAACGCGCTGGATCCAAGTTCGCGCTGCTGCTCGAGCAGGTGATTCCAGAGGTTGAGGATCGCGAGAAAGTCGCTTGTGGGATCGGAGAAGCGTGCGTGCATCCGCTCGGCGGTGTCCCGAACGCCCTGCGGCGCATCCTGCGACGGACGCTCGCGTACGTCTTGGATGGTGAGACCCGCGACGATCGCCAGAACGTCCGTGACAACGCCCGTCTTCTGCGCTTCCCACAGCATCCGAGCGAAGCGTGGGTCGATCGGCATACGGGAGATCTCCCGCCCGATGCGTGTGAGACGCGGGGTGTCGCGAGTGGTGTCGACGGCGCCGAGCTCGGTGAGCAGGTCGAACGCGGCTCTGATGCCGCGGGAATCGGGCGGAGTGAGGAAAGGGAACGCGGTGATGTCGCCGAAGCCCAGGGACAGCATCTGCAGCACGACCGAAGCGAGAGAGGTGCGCAGGATCTCTGGTTCTGTGAACTCGGGGCGTCCTGCGAAGTCGTCCTCGGCGTAGAGGCGGATCGCGATGCCGTCGCTGGTGCGGCCGGCGCGTCCGGAGCGCTGATTGGCTGATGCCTGTGAGATCGGTTCGATCGGCAGGCGCTGCACCTTCGAACGGTTGCTGTACCTCGAGATACGCGCGGTGCCGGTGTCGATGACGTACTTGATGCCGGGCACGGTGAGGCTGGTCTCGGCGACGTTCGTCGCCAGAACGACGCGTCGCCTGAGGCCGGCGACCCGACTCTTCTCGAAGACGCGGTGCTGCTCGGCGGCAGAGAGCCTTCCGTAGAGCGGGAGGACCTCGACAGGAGATGAGCTTGAGGAGTATGCCGCGCGCACAGCATCGGCGGCATCCCGGATCTCGGCTTCACCGGGAAGGAAGACCAACACGTCACCGGGAGCTTCGCGGTCGAGTTCGCGCAATGCGCTGACGATCGCTGAGACTTCGTCGTCGGCCGTCGCCTTCTCTGGCGGCGCGTCGGATTCTGTCTGGGGTCGGTAGCGGATCTCGACGGGGTATGTGCGCCCTGACACTTCGATGACAGGTGCGGGACGGGTTCCGCTTTCCGATGCCTTCTCCGGCTCAGCGCTCAGATGGCCGGCGAAGTGCTTCGCGAAGCTGACCGGATCGATCGTGGCCGAGGTGATGATCACTTTGAGATCAGGACGCTCGGGCAGGATGCGGGTGAGATAGCCGAGCAGGAAGTCGACGTTGAGTGAACGCTCGTGCGCCTCGTCGATGATGATCGTGTCGTAGCGCCGCAACAGTCGATCGCGGTGGATCTCGTTGAGCAGGATGCCGTCGGTCATCAGCGCGACCTTCGTTGAATCCGACACCTTGTCCGTGAACCGAACCTTGTAACCGACGGTCGTACCGAGTTCTATGCCGAGTTCTTCGGCGATGCGTTCAGCAATGGTGCGCGCAGCGAGACGGCGCGGCTGAGTGTGCGCGATGTTCTCGCGGCCGAGTTCGAGGCAGATCTTCGGCAGCTGCGTCGTCTTTCCAGAGCCGGTCGCACCGGCGACCACGACGACCTGGTTATCGCGAATGGCGTCGGCGATCTCGTCCCGTGCGGCACTGACAGGCAGTTCCGGGGGGTAGGTGATGTGGAGATCGGTCGAACGCATAGCCCTTCATCGTATGACGGATAGACGCCGCCCAGCGCGTCCACAGAAGAAGGAACATCGGATGCAGGCCGAATCGGCCTCTAGGATTAGCCGGTGACTCTTACCGGCCAGGCGTCCCTGCCCGTACCTGCCGTGAATGCGCGGCCCGGCCCGCGCCCGCTCGCCTGGTGGCGCCACTTCGGACGTGCCCCTCGAATCATGGGCTTGGACGTGGCGCGGGCGCTCGCCGTCGTGGGCATGATCGGCGCGCACCTCGGCGAGACCGGTGAGTTCGCCTTCTTCGACCCATCCAGTTGGACCGCGCTCGTCCACGGACGCTCGTCCATCCTGTTCGCGGTCCTGGCAGGGATCTCCATCGCGCTGATGACGGGACGGGCGAGGATCCCCGAGCGGGAGGAGATGCCCCGCATCAGGCTCGGCCTGATCGGGCGGGGCGCAGCGATCTTTGCGATCGGCGTCGCGCTGGAACTGCTCGGCACGCCGATAGCAGTGATCCTCACCGTCTACGGCATCCTCTACGTGCTGGCAATCCCTTTCCTTCGTTGGCGGGCTCTGTCACTGCTCATCGCTGCGGGCGTCCTCGCGCTCGCGGGTCCGGTGCTGCTCGCGGGTATTCAATCGATATCGCTCGGGGCAAGCGGTCCTGGCCTTGACCTCGTGCTGTTCGGCACGTACCCCGTCACCGTGTGGATGGCCTTCGTGCTCGGCGGCATGGCGGTCGGGCGGATGCAGCTGGAGCGGGTGCGCACAGTGGTCGCGCTGTTGCTGGTCGGGCTCGTGATGGCCGCAGCAGGTTACGGGTTAGGGGCGTGGGCAGACACGGTCCAGGGCGCCGACGACGGTATGTCGTCGAGTAGCTACGCGTCCTCGTCGTGGTCGCAGTCATCGTCCTCATATCTCTCTGGCGTACCGGCGGAAGAGCTCGACTTCTCTGACAAGATCTGTGACGACGGTGGTGACGGATACCTGTTCTGCTACCCGCAAGACGAGGCGCTCACTGAGGAGGACGGCATCGACGATGTCGCGATCGACGAAGGGGCAGGGTGGGCAGCCTACCCGGGCATACTTGCCGATCACGCGCCCCTCGAGTCGATGGGCCAGGCCTTCGTCTCGGTGTGGCCGCACAGCGGCGGAAGCGCCGAAATCGTCGGATCGGGTGGTTTCTCCGTTGCGCTGATCGCGCTGTGCCTGCTTCTGTCACGCCCGCTGCGGTGGGTGCTGCTCCCGCTGGCTGCTCTCGGTTCGATGCCGCTGACCGCCTACAGTGCGCACATCGTCGTCATCTTGGCGTTCGCTGGCCCGGGTGGTCTCATCAGCGGCAACGCCGAGTGGGGAATTCTCAGTCTGTCCCTCGTCGTGCTGGCGACACTGTGGGCGATGTTCCTCGGTCGCGGTCCGCTCGAAAGACTGGTCGGGCGTGCCGCCGAAGCGATGGCAGCGGCTCCGACGCAGCGTAGATCGTAAGCTGAATCCATGACTGTTCCCACACTCACTCTCAACGACGGTTTCTCAATTCCGCAGCTCGGCTACGGCGTCTTCAAGGTGCCGCCGGCAGACACCGAGAAGGCTGTGAGCGAAGCGCTGGCGACGGGTTACCGCCACATCGACACGGCAGCGGTCTACGGAAACGAAGAAGGGGTAGGGGCGGCAATCGCGAAAAGCGGCATCGCCCGTGACGAGCTCTTCGTCACGACCAAACTGTGGAACGACCGTCACGATGGTGACGAGCCGAACGCGGCGATCGCCGAGAGTCTCGAGAAGCTCGGCCTCGACCAGGTCGACCTGTACCTCGTGCACTGGCCGACTCCTGCCAAAGACAACTACGTGCACGCTTTCACCAAGCTCATCGAGTTGCGAGAGGCTGGCCTGACCAGAAGCATCGGAGTGTCGAACTTCCTGGTCGAGCACCTCGAGCGCGTCGTCGCTGAAACCGGCGTGACTCCGGCCGTCAACCAGATCGAACTGCACCCCGCCTATCAGCAGCGCGAGGTCGTGGCATGGGCGGCAGATCACGGCATCCGCATCGAAGCGTGGGGTCCGCTCGGCCAGGGCAAGTACGACCTCTTCGGCACGCCCGCCGTCGCAGAGGCAGCAGCCGCGCACGGCAAGACACCGGCGCAGATCGTGCTGGGCTGGCACCTGCACAAGGGCAACGTCGTCTTTCCGAAGTCGGTGCGCATCGAACGACTGCGCGAGAACCTCGACGTCTTCGATGTCGCACTGACCGATGCCGAAGTCTCGGCGATCGACGCGCTCGACCCGCTCGACGGTTCCGGTCGCGTCGGCAGCCACCCGAACGACCTGAACTGAGCTTGCATGACGTCGCGTGTCGCTTCGTGCGCCGCGGGACGTCATCGTGAGTACGGTCGGTGCATGACTTCTCCGTACCGTGTCGTCGCCGTATCCGGGTCCCTGCACGAGCCGAGCAAGACGACGGCTCTGATCCGTGCCATCGTGAATGCCGTCGCCGAGCGTGCTCCAGTGGATGTGACCGTGATCGAGCTCACGGCGATCGGCCCCGAACTGGCCGGCGCTCTGCAGCGAGATCAGGTTTCGCCGGCGGTGGAAGCTCAGCTACGCGCGATAGAAGACGCCGACCTGCTGATCGTCGGAAGCCCGGTGTATCGGGCCTCGTTCACCGGGCTCTTCAAGCATCTCTTCGACTTCGTCGGACAGTACGCACTCGTGGGCAAGCCCGTGCTGCTCGCCGCCACCGGCGGCGGAGAACGCCACGCGCTGATGATCGAGCATCAATTGCGACCGCTCTTCTCGTTCTTCCAAGCATTGACGCTGCCGGTCGGTGTCTACGCCAGCGACAGTGACTTCGACGGGTACGTCATCGACTCTGATGTGCTGCGCACCCGCGTCGCGCTCGCAGCAGAGCGCGCGCTGCCGTTGGTCGGCTATGCCGCGACACGAACGGCCGACGTCCTGGTCTGAGGCGCTCTTGTCGCCGCCCAGGCCCGTACCGGATGCTTTTCGTCGGTTATCACCGGGCGGTACCGACCAAAACCATCCGGAACGAGCGGTCGCAGGCGTAGCGTGGAAGGATGACGAACCGGCTCGCGAGCACCCTCAGCCCGTATCTGCGCGCGCACGCCGACAACCCGGTGGATTGGTATCCATGGGGCGAGGATGCCTTCGCCGAGGCGCAGCGCAGAGATGTTCCGCTGCTCATCTCCATCGGCTACTCGACGTGCCACTGGTGTCACGTCATGGCGCGCGAGTCGTTCTCGTCGCCGGAGATCGCCGCTGCGATGAACGATAACTTCGTCGCTGTGAAGATCGACAGGGAAGAGCATCCTGACGTCGACACTGCCTACATGGCAGCCGCATCTGCATTCACACAGAATCTCGGTTGGCCTCTGACGGTGTTCGCCACACCGCAGGGGCGTACGTTCTACGCTGGCACCTATTGGCCGCCGGAAGCACGCGGAAATATGCCCGCATTCCGCGAGGTGCTCGCCGCGGTGCGCGAGGCGTGGGAGGTGCGGCGCGAGCAGGCGCTCGAATCGGCGGATGCTGTCGCAGATGCGCTCGCGCAGGCGGCGGTCTCAACGCCTTCAGATCTGCCCGCCGAGGCCGATCTGGCGGCGGCAGCCTCAGCGCTGGCGCAGAGGGAGGATCGGCTGCACGGCGGGTTCGGTGGTGCCCCGAAGTTTCCGGTGGCGACGACCCTGCAGTTTCTGCAGGCTCCGCTGGTGCGCAGATCGGCCTCGGAGGCCGCGGCGGCAGCCGACCGCGCGCTCGCAGCTATGACGGCATCCGCTCTGCGCGATGAGGACGGCGGCCTCTTCCGCTACGCGACCCAGCGCGATTGGACGGTGCCGCACTACGAGCGGATGCTGACCGACAACGCACAGCTGCTGGATGTGGCTGTCTCTGCAGGAGACGAAGAGACCGCGCGCGGGGTGGTGTCTTTCCTGCTGACCGTCCTGCGGCGAGACGGCGGCGGCTTCGGCGCAGCGCAGGATTCGGAGTCGTTGATCGACGGCGAACGGAGCGAGGGCGGGTACTACCAGCGGCCTCTGAGGCAGCGCGAGAACCTCGAACAGCCGACGGTGGACGGCAAGGTCATCACAGGATGGAACGGGCTGGCCATCGGTGCGCTCGCGCGCGCGGGCGCCGCGCTCGAGGAGTCGTCGTGGGTGGATGCTGCGGCATCGGCTGCGACGTATGTCCTCGACGTGAACCGGGACCCGGCTGCCCGGCTCGTGCGAACGTCGCTTGACGGCGTGCCCTCGGCTGCGGTCGCGACCGTGGCGGATCTCGGGCTTCTTGCGGAGGGACTGTTCGCGCTCGGCGTGGCGACCGGCGAGGTCTCGTGGTCGCTGCAGGCGCGCGAGATCCTCGACGATGCTCTTGCCGGGAGGGTGAGCGCTGACCCTGTGTTCGCGGAACAGCGGCTGAGTCGTGCACCCGACCAGACCGACGGGGACCTTCCGTCTGGTGTCTCGGCTGTGGCGTCCGCCGCCTTGACCGCCTGGCGGCTGGGGGCAGGGGAGTCGTATCGGGCCGCGGCGGAACAGCTCGTGACGGAACATGTCGGGCGAGCGATCGAGCAGCCCTTCGCCCACGGAAGGCTGCTTCTGGTGGCTGCGGGACTCATCGATCCGCCGCGGCAGGTCGTCGTGGTGACGTCAGATTCGGATGGACCTCTGGCCGAAGCGGCGCGACGTGTGGAGGCGGACGTGATCGCCATCGCGACACCGGCGCAGACGCAGAGGTTCGCAGATGCCGGGTTCGAATTGTTCGAGGGGAAGGCGTCAGGTGCCGGGTCGGCGTACGACTGCCGCTCCTTCGTGTGTCGTCTGCCCACCGCCGACCCCGCTGCGCTGACACGCGAACGGTGAGTCGTTCAGGCCACCCTCACGCCGTGATCGCGCAGTGCCATCCCTAGCATCCGCACATCGAGGAAAAATTCGTCCGGCACCAGCCCGAGTTCGACGATCGCCTGGTCGATCTCAGAGGGGTGGCGACCCCACTCCGCCGCAGCGTCCTCATTGCCGAGCTCCGCCCCAATCTGCGCAATCCACTCGCGGCGGCTCATCCGGCCGGTGGTGACCCGCTCGATCAGCGGAGGGGCGAACGCGACGTCGCTGATCGCACCGGGATCGATGCCGTGACGGCGCTCAATGGCTGTCACGTGTCTGGGGTCGAAGTGGCGGATCACTCCGTCCAGGTCGAACAGTACGGCCCGGATCATATCCAGGTCGGGATCCAGTTGTGGATGAGCCAGAATTCGTACGGAACGTTCATACCGGTCCACACCGGGTAGAAGAACGCCGAGACGATGACCGTGATCACGAGGAAGACGATGACGGTGCGCTCACCGGCCTGCCGCCGCTCCAGCGGATCGGCACGGTTTCCGGCGATCTGTCCGAGGGCGAGTACGAGCGCCAGCACCAGGAACGGCATCATCGCCACTGTGTAGAACTGGAAGATCGTCCGACTGGGAATCATGAGCCACGGTACGTACGTCACAGCAAGACCGACCAGGGGGACCCCGAAGGTCCAGGGGATCGGCGTGCGCTGGATCAGACCTCGAACGAGCCGGTACAGCAGGAAGAGCGCAGCGGCGACGCCGGCGTACCAGATGAGCGGGTTCGGAACGCTCGAGATCACCGAGATGCAGTGGTCGGTACCGCAGGAGGCGTCGTCGCCGACCCATATGGCTGTCGGGCGGACGAGCAGCGGCCACTGCCACGCAGGGCTGGCGTACGGATGCCCCGTGGTGAGGCCCACATGGAACCCGTAGATGCTCTGGTGGTAGTTCCACAGTGCGACCAGCGGGTTCACATCGCTGTGCCGATCGTAGCCGCCGCTCGTCACGAGCCACCCCGACCAGCTCACCAGATATGTAACCAGCGCTGCCGGCACCAGCAGCACGAACGAGACGAGACCCTGCCGCGCCACGGCATCCATCGGCCAATAGACGATCCCGGCGCGCCGACGAGCGAGTGCGTCGGTCACCACGAGATACAGTCCGAGACCCGCGAGAGCGTAGAGCCCGGACCATTTCACTGCGCTCGCCGCGCCCAGCGTCACACCGGCGGCGAGCACCCATGGCCGTCGCCAGAAGACCGGCCCCCACAGCTGTTCTGCGCCAGGGCTTCGGTCATATTCCAGAACCGGCATGCGCGCGCGGTCGTACAGGATGAAGAGGAATCCGAGCAGGATGAAGAAGGTCAGCACGCCGTCGAGCAGGGCGATCCGGCTCATCACGATGCTGAGCCCGTCGATCGCGAGCAGCAACCCGGCCACCGTCGCGGCGACGACCGAACCGGTCAGGCCGCGGGCGACGAGATAGACGACGAGCACTGTTGCCGCGCCGAGTATGGCCACCATCAGACGCCACGCCCCGCTGGATCCTGCACCGAACAGGCCCATCCCCAGAGCGATGATCCATTTGCCGAGCGGGGGATGCACGATGTAGCTGCCGGTCGCGCCCAGCGCACTCGTGTCACCGTGGGGAAAAGCCGCGTTCGCGCCCTCGCTCCAGGTGCCTTCGTAGCCCAGCATCCACAGTGACCATGCGTCCTTGACGTAATACGTCTCATCGAACATGAGCTCGTCCGGGTGACTCAGGTTCGTCAACCGGAGCACTGCGGCAAGGGCAGTCACGAACAGCGGCGCAAACCAGCGGACTATGCGGCTCCACTCTGGATTCAGCAGCAGGCGATCGCGCAGTCTGCCCCATGCAGTCAGACGCTCTGCCGGGGCTGGCAGCAGGGGTACGGGCGCAGTCACGGCACAAGCCTAAGTCTTCGCGCATAGGCTGGCCGTGTGATCATCCTCGCTGCGACCCCGATCGGAAACCTCGGCGATGCGTCTCGCCGCCTCATCGAGGTGCTCGAGAACGCCGAGATCGTCGCAGCAGAGGACACCCGCACGACGGCTCACCTGCTGCGCGCCCTGCAGATCGACAATCGCCCGCGCTTGGTCGCTCTGCACGACCACAACGAGAAGCACAAGGCCGCCGAGCTGGTCGCGCTCGCCGCACAACAGGACATCGTCGTCGTCAGCGACGCGGGTATGCCTGCAGTCAGCGACCCCGGTTATGGTCTCGTCGCGGCGGCCGTCGAGGCTGGTGTCACCGTCACCGCCATCCCCGGACCGAGCGCGGTGCTCATGGCGCTTGCGATCTCCGGGCTGCCGACCGACCGATTCACGTTCGAAGGATTCCTGCCGCGCAAGCCGGGGGAGCGGCGCGCTGCGCTGGCCGCTCTCGCCGCAGAGCAGCGCACGATGGTGTTCTTCGAATCTCCCGCCAGGTTGGCAGCATCTGCCGCAGACATGGGCGGCGCTTTCGGCGATGATCGGCGCATCGCGGTCTGCCGCGAGCTGACCAAGTTCTATGAAGAGGTGCGGCGGGGCACAGCATCCGAACTGGTCGAGTGGGCGAATGCGGGAGTCAAGGGTGAGATCGTCGTTGTCGTCGAAGGCGCGGCCGCACGTGAGATCTCGCCGGAGGACGCCGTTGCCCAGGTGCAGAAGCTCGTCGCGGACGGCATCCGCTTGAAGGATGCCTGCGCCGAGGTCGCCGCGGCGACCGGTCTGAGCTCGCGCGACCTCTATCAGCAGGTGCTGGCGTCACGTTCGAAGTGAACCGGGTGCACCGCATTCGCAGAAGTGCAGCTTCTGCGCAGCAATCAACGCAATCTCTGCGAAACGAGCGCACATCTGCGAGGCGAGTGCGGGTCGCCGCGGCCTCCCGTAGCGCGGCGTAACCACTGCGGCGATCCCGCCTAGAATTGACACCATGCCCGCAGGCGACTCTTTCTACATCACCACGCCCATCTACTACCCTTCCGATGTGCCGCACATCGGTCACGGGTACACGTCGGTGGCGGTCGACACACTCGCGCGTTGGCACCGGCAGTCCGGTGATGACACCTGGATGCTGACGGGCACCGACGAGCACGGGCAGAAGATGCTCCGCGCCGCCGCGGCGAACAACGTCACCCCGCAGGAGTGGGTCGACAAGCTGGTCGGCGAGAGCTGGTTCCCGCTGCTGAAGACCCTCGACGTCGCCAACGACGACTTCATCCGCACCACGCAGGAGCGGCACGAGAAGAACGTACAGGTGTTCTTCCAGCGGCTGTACGACTCCGGCTACGTGTACGCGGGCGAGTACGAAGCGCTCTACTGTGTCGGCTGTGAGGAGTTCAAGCCCGACAGTGAGATCGTCGACGGCACCGGCCCCTTCGAAGGTCTCAAGGTGTGTGCGATCCACTCGAAGCCCCTCGAGCTGCTGCAGGAGAAGAACTACTTCTTCAAGCTCAGCGAGTTCC